>CAYUNC010000249.1:0-1509 GCA_964445915.1 uncultured Arcobacter sp. | reverse complement strand
TAAAACTATTCATATTTTTAATTTCACATCTAGTATAAAGTTTTGTATCACCTTTTGGACGAATTGAAATATTTACATCAGCTCTAAATGAACCCTCTTGCATATTTGCATTACTTATATCAATATATCTTACAATTGAATGAAGTTTTTTCATATAAAGTATTGCTTCTTCACTACTTCTCATATCTGGGTCTGATACAATTTCAAGTAGTGGTGTTCCTGATCTATTTAAATCAACTTTACTATATCCAGTTTCATGTGAATTTTTACCAGCATCATTTTCTAAATGTGCTCTTGTCACACCAATTCTTTTGCTTGGTCCATTTCTTTTGAAACCTTCACTACCTTCTGGAAAATCAATTATAACTTCACCCTCACCTACTACTGGAACTTCAAATTGAGATATTTGATAACCAGTTGGTAAGTCTGGATAAAAATAATTCTTTCTATTAAAAATTGATTTTTTATTTATTTTAGCATTTATTGCAGTTCCAAGTTCAATAGATTTATGAACAGCTTCTTTATTTATAACAGGTAAAGCACCAGGTAATGCCAAACATACAGGACATACATTTGTATTTGGTGCTTCTCCAAAACTTGTAGCACAACTACAAAATAATTTACTATTTGTATTTAATTGTGCATGAACTTCTAAACCTATTACTACTTCGAACATATATTGTTTCCTTATTTTACTATTTTTATATCAGCTGTTATTTTTAGAGTTTCAAAATATTCTTTTAAATAATCTTGCTCTCTTTTTATCATAATTGTTTGAAATATCTTTTCTTTTACTTTTTCAAAAGCCACTACTTGGATACTATCTTTACTTGTTTTAAATTTTTCTATATTATTGTCATAATAAAGTTTCATATCTTCTTCATTTGCTGATTGAAGATTTCCTCTTGCTATTTTTTGAGCTAATTGTTGATTGTATAATCTTTTTGTAATATCAGATACAACATCATCAAAGTTTTGATTTTGTTTTTTAAGTGCTATTTTAAATTCACTTGTTGTCATTTTATTTGATTGTGCTATTTGCTCAATATATCCAGCAATATCTTCTTTTGAAACAGCAATATTATATTTTGAAATTTCTTGCTCTCTTAACATCTCATCTATTAAAATACTAACAGCTTCATTACGAGAGATATTTTTTTTAGATACCATCATATCAATATCGTATAATGTAATAACATTTTCATTTACAATAACAGCTATAGAATTTACTAAACCAGCTTGTAAATAACAACTAAAAATTAATATACTTAGGATTTTCTTTATCATTTTTGGAACCTTTTATTAAATTATAGTTATTTTACCATAAATTCACTACAACAATATTAAATAACATATAAAAAAAGGGGTTTATTAGGAGTTAAAAATAACTACAATTTTAAATTGTAGTTATTTAGTTTTAGTTACCACGGCTTCCTGGTTTGTAAGCGATACTTCCATCTTTACATAATGGACAATTATCAGGTTCATACATCTCAAATGTAAAATCAT
>CAYUNC010000248.1:0-1531 GCA_964445915.1 uncultured Arcobacter sp. | reverse complement strand
AGACCAAAGCCAACCTCTAACATCAAAAATTAAAATAGTTAAAAAACAAAAAAAATATGGTATGATAACAAAAAATTCAAAAGAAGCACGAATATTACAGATTATAGAAGATAATCCCGAGATATGTGTTCATAATATTTTGAATATCTATAATGAAAATCACCATAAACCTTCAACACCAATGAAGATTAATAATATTATTAATGTGTTATTGAAAAAAGGTAGAATCGAACCGCTATCAGTAAAGAAAATATGTAAAGATAGTCAATATATACACAGACACTACAAGACCACTATGCCAATCACAGAAAATACATTTCGGAATATCCAAAAAAAGCAATGCAACCAACAGCAAAACCAATACGAAAAAGAGCTAAAAGAAAAGACAAGAGAACTGGACTTTGATGACTTTGATAGGTGGCTATAAAGACAAAGATTGGAAGACCTTAGAGACAGTCTTAAACAGATTAGAACAAGACAATCTTATTAGTCATAAAATCATACCAAATTATGGCTATACAACTTGGAAACTAACACAATTAGGATATAAGAAACTAATGAACTATGAGGTTGAATAAATTATGATAGTAAAAACAATCTGTAATAAATGCAAATCCGAAATAAACTGGACTTGTGGAAAAGACAATGAGTTTTGCCCGAAATATGACAAGATTAATATAAGAAACGTAACTTTAGCAGAAGGTGAAGTAATTAGATTATTCCAATAAAGGTAATATGATATGACAATTAAGACTTACGATATAGAAGAAGACATCCTTACTTTGGCAAACAAACCAAGGACAGTGGATAGCATGGCGATAGGCAAGATGATATTTGACTGTGATAAGAATGATAACATAGTCGCAATCGAAATCATGAATGCAACTAAATTCTTTAAATCATTTTCACTTTCAAAAGTCAATATGAACGAAATTGAAAATGTTGAACTAATCACATCTAAAAGTAGCGAATGGTCTGAAAATAAAAACATAAACTGGCATCATATAATCATCATCATAGAAATTAAAGATAAGAAAATCAGAATAGAGAAAGAGATTTGCATACCGTGTACCGAACTATATCCAAAAGAAACGAAAGAAATCAACTTTGACTGGTACGATTTTGAATATGCAGCTGAAGATTTATACGAAAAACTCAAAGACAATAAAGACCTGAAATATATTTACCCTATTCCTAGAGGAGGTTTAATTTTAGGTGTTAGATTAAGCCACCTTTTGAACTTGAAGATGATGGACGAAGCGCTATTCGTAAGTGGTACTGTATCTGGAAAACAGATACTAGTCTGTGACGATATTTCCGATAAAGGCGATACACTATTACGATTCAAGAACATGGACATCAAAATAGCAACCTTACACTACCGTCCTACGAGTAAGGTTGAACCAGATTATTATGCAACTAAAATCAAGGAAAACGATATGCGATGGGTGAACTATCCATGGAAAGCGAAAATAAAAAGGTGATGAGAAATGAATGAAGAAGCAGATTGGAGAGACTATGAAAATGTAAT
>CAYUNC010000247.1:0-1548 GCA_964445915.1 uncultured Arcobacter sp. | reverse complement strand
GAAACAAAAGCACAAACTACGACAACAAAAGCAATTAAAAAACCTACAACTATAAATTTAGCAAAAGAGGCATCAGATGTATTTAATAATACATTTAAAGACCCTGCAAAAATAGCACCAAATGGAAAAGGTATAATACTGGTATTTGGTGCAAATTCAGACCCATATACTATGAAGTTAAAAGAGGATATTTTTGATAATAAAAAGTTCCAAGATAGATTTAAAAATGATTTTTCATCATACTATCTTAAAACATCAGACAATTTAAAACATAAATTATTTCACGAAGGTGAATTTATGGATGTTGATACTAAAACTATGATAAATATTTATGGTATTACTGGAACGCCAACTATTATCTTTACTGATGTTAAAGGTAAAGCAGTAATATTAGTACCAGGATATATGCCAACAAAACAATTTTTGGTAACTATGGATTTTATGGATAGTAAGAAATGGGAAGGCAAAGACAGAAAAAATGGAGAAGTTTATCAGGCATTAAAAGATTATTATATTGCTAATGGGATTCAAGTTAGTAAATAATGATGAGGTTACTATTAATATCTTTACTTTTTATTACTTCTTTATTCTCTAATGATATGATTATTAATAGTACAGATATTAAAATAAATGGTAAGCCTGTAATGCTTATCTTCTCTAGTAAGACTTGCCCTTATTGTGATGTATTAAAAAAAGATTTAGTTGAAAACAAAGAGTTAAATGATTTAGCTAAAGGTATGAATATTTATGAGATTAAAAGAGATGATTATAAAGAATATACTTTATGGGGTAAAAAAACAAACTTACGAACACTAGAACAAACTTTTATGATAAAAGTAACACCTAATGTAATAATGTTTGATAAAGCAGGAAGAAAAATATGGCAAGTACCTGGATATGCTGATCCCTCAATTATGATACCTTATATGAAATTTATCAAAGGTCTTGATGATGGAACTTATAAAATCACTCAATGGAAATCATACTTACAAAAAGCTGGTATAATAAAGTAATATAAACTTTATTATACATAAGTGATTATAACTAATTATCACAACTCAATAAAAAATATAATCAATTTTAGTTATACTTATACTTATTTTTAATTTACAAGGATTCAATTTTTATTATGCAACAAACATTACTTAAAAAAACTACAAATATTTTATTTTCATATTGGACAATGCTATTTTTATTTATACTATTAGGAGTTGGAGCAGCTGTTGCTACTTTTATAGAAAATGACTATGGTACATCAACTGCAAGAGTACTTGTATATAATCATCTTTGGTATGAGATGGTTTTAACTTTATCTATTATTAACTTATCAGGAATAATAATTAGTCGTAAAATGTGGAGAACAAAAGCTAGATTTGTATTTCATATCTCTTTTGTAATTATGTTAATTGGTGCTTCTATGACTAGATATGTTGGTTTTGAAGGTGTGATGCATATAAAAGAGGGACAAACTCAAAGTGATATGCTTTCACTTGAGCCATATATTCAAGTTACTATTGAATATGATGATAAAAGATATTATAGTGAATT
>CAYUNC010000246.1:0-1561 GCA_964445915.1 uncultured Arcobacter sp. | reverse complement strand
TATGAGACCACTGCACAGTAACACCTAAAAAATAAATCCAACTAAAACCCCTAAATTAAGCACTTTATAGGTAGTTTTTAGCTAAAATAAGACTAATAAATAGAGGTGACAAAGTGGCATTTAAACAATCAAGTAACTCTTTTACAGATTCAGTAGCTGATGCAAGAATAGAATATATAGAATCATTCCTAAAAGAGCTAGATAACATTATAGACTTTAATAAATTAAGACCTATATTAAAGAAAAATGGTATTGGTAGTAAAAATATATGTGGTGTAAAAGCTTATGATTCAGTTATGATGTTTAAGATTCTACTTCTTCAAAAGTTTTATGACCTTAGTGATGAGAAAGCTGAGCAAGGGGTAAATGTAAATCTATTGTATATGAGATTTGTAGGTTTGAGCTTAGATGAATTAGCACCAGATTCTACAACAATAGGAAGATTCAGAAATTCTCTTATTAAAAACAGACTTTACGATAAGCTATTTGATAATGTCAACAAACAACTTGAAGTTGCAGGGCTTATAGCAACAGGTGGTAAGGATGTACTAGTAGATGCCACTTTATCAATATCAAATAATAATACAATCAAAAATAAGAACAAAGAACAAAAGTCTGAAACTAGAAAAAAGATTGAAGCAGATAATAAAGCAATAGATATGCTTATTCAAGAAGAGTTAGAAAAAAAGAAACCATCGCCTAAAAAGGTATCAAGGCTCATGAAGAAAAAAGCTTATAACTCTAAAACACTTAAGAATGAAGAGTTAGATGAGATTCAAGATATAGATACTAAAGATATCCAAACTTCTAAAGATATTATTGAAAATGAAGAAGATAGCTATGATCATAAAAACAAAGTTGATAAAGATATTAGAACTGGTTATCAAGCTGGTAAAAAACAATATGCGACTGGATATAAAAATCATATAGCCACAGATGCAGAGTCTGGTGCTATATTGGGTAAAATAACAACATTTGCAAACACATCAGATATATCCACTATTGATACATTTGTTGAAGAATTGGGTAGTGATATAAAATCATTAGGTGCAGATAAAGCCTATAAGTCTGAAGCTATTGATAAACTACTAAAAGAAAAAGAGATTGAAAATAATGTTTGTTTAAAAGAGACAAATAAAATGAGTGATGAAGATAGAAAGAATCAAAGAGAAGATGAAAAACCTAAGCATAGGATTAGAGCAAAAGTTGAACATTCATTTGCTTTGATAAAAACTGCAATGAAACAATCCAATACAAGGTTTACAGGACTTCTGCGGAATAATCTTAATTTTACCATCACTTGCATAGCTGCCAACCTAAAACTATTTGCTCACAAGAAGATAAAAGCACAAAGAGTAGTAAATAGATGAATAAGATAGGAAATAACAGAGTAAATTTAGTTGGAATTAGGGATAAAATTAAAATTATAATACTTATTTTTCAAAAATATTTTCAAAAAAATTAAAAATTAAGATTGGATAGGTCTTTGGGGTTGTGCAGTGGTCTCTTAATGAATATGAGAGAGTATCAACACTAAAAAGTGATGTTAGTGATTATATGG
>CAYUNC010000245.1:0-1567 GCA_964445915.1 uncultured Arcobacter sp. | reverse complement strand
CACCTGCTATTAAAGATGAGATAGGTACACCAGCAGCTTTTAATGCTAAAGAACCGCCACAAACAGTTGCCATAGATGAACTACCATTTGATTCTAGTATTTCAGAAACCAATCTTATAGTATCTGTAAAATCTTTATCTATAGATGATTCTAATGCTCTTTTTGCTAATGTTCCATGACCTAATTCTCTTCTACTTACACCAAAGATTGGTTTTGCTTCACCTACACTAAATCCAGGGAAGTTATAATGAACCATAAAGTTTTCAGTAAAAGATGTTTTTGAAGTTAATCTTTCAAACATTTGCCCATCTTTTGTTCCACCTAAAGTACCTACAACTAAAGCTTGTGTTTCACCTCTAGTAAATAAACAACTACTATGTGCTGATGGTAAAATATTTGTATCTATCGTAATAGGTCTTACATCACAAAGCCCTCTTCCATCTGCTCTTACTTTATCATCTACAATCATATTTCGTACTAGTTCTTTTTTTACTATTGATACAGCTTCTTTTATATCTTTAAGTTCTAGCTCATTAGTAGCTGAATAATCATTACTATGGATAAGTTTAGAGATATCTTTTAAAGAAGAAGAACGCTCAATTTTTGCCATCTCTTTAATAGCTTCTTTTATATTTGGAGTAAAGTTATCTCTTACATAATCAATAAGTTCTTTTTTAATATTTGTTGTTACTAACTCTACTTCAATCATTGGTTTACAACTTGATTTAAAAGTATCTTGATAAGTAGTATTTGATATTTTTAAAGAATTAGATGCTAAAGATATAGCTTTTACAAGTTCTTCCTCTTCCATCTCATTTGAATTATGCTCTTTAACAAAAGTTTCAATATCAGTTTCAACCATAAACTCACTACTTATTGATTTCATCTCAATCATTAGTAGTTCATTTGCAGTTCCTGCAACATATAAGTCAAGTGTTGAATCATTCATTTGTTTCATTGTAGGATTTACAATAT
Organism: uncultured Arcobacter sp.; assembly: GCA_964445915.1. Classification (GTDB taxonomy): domain Bacteria; phylum Campylobacterota; class Campylobacteria; order Campylobacterales; family Arcobacteraceae; genus CAJXII01. The sequence continues at coordinate 592 of CAYUNC010000245.1, read as the reverse complement.
ATTCACCATCTAAACATCCTATTCTTACCCCTGCAACACTCGTATTAATAGGTAAGTTTGATGTATATAGTGCAGCAGATGCAGCATTTAATGCTAATACTTGTAGATCAGATTCTAAATCAACACTTAAAACCATAACTGTTATAGTAGTTGGATATACATAGCCTGATGGAAATAGTGGTCTTAAACTTCTATCTATAACTCTTGATGTTAAAGTTTCAAAATCACTTTGTTTCCCTTCTCTTTTTATAAATCCACCTGCAAACTTAGCATTTGCATAGTTTTTTTCTATATATTGAACTGTTAGTGGCGTAAAGTCTTCACTTGTAGGATTATCAAATTCACTTACAACTGAAGCTAATATTACAGTTTTTCCTTGCTTTAATAAAACAGCACCATTACTTTGTTTGGCTACTTTATCAAATTCAAAGATTTCCTCTTTTCCATTTAATTCTAATTCACATACTATTGACATATTATTTTCCTTTTATTATTTTTTTCTATCATTTTTATATTCTTGGTTTATTTTTACAATTGGTTTTAAAGTAAACTCAAAATATATAATATCTTGCCTAATAGCACTATTGTCTGT
>CAYUNC010000244.1:0-1572 GCA_964445915.1 uncultured Arcobacter sp. | reverse complement strand
TCTTCATCACATTCCATTTGAAGAATATCTTTCATTACATCAATACCATCAATTAATGTTTCAGCCATTTCAGGAACATATACAATTGCTTTATTTCTAAGTTTATCCATCATATTCTCAACATCATGAGTAAACTCAGCAAAGAATTTTAGTTCAACAGAAGCCCCACTACCTTTTAATGTATGTACATCTCTAAATAGTTGACCCATCTCTTCATCTGTTAATGAACCATTTGCTTCAGCTTCAAGTAATACATTATCTGCAGATTCAAATAACTCTGCAGCTTCTTCAACAAACATATCACGGTACATACCAATATCAAATCCAGACATAATAAACCTTTTTTTTAATTTTTATTTAATAATTCTTAGCAAGTACAATATTTACTGCATTTAAAAGTTGTTCAGGAACAAATGGTTTTACAATCCAACCAGTAGCTCCTGCTGCTTTACCTTTTGACTTCATCTCATCACTTCTCTCTGTTGTTAATACAAGTATAGGTCCAACATAGTAGTTATCAAGTTTTCTAAGTTCACTTACAAGGGTAATTCCATCCATATTTGGCATATTAATATCTGTAATAATTAGATCAAAATTAGTTTTTTTAGCTTTGTCTAATCCAATTACACCATCTTCTGCTTCAGTAACATCATTGTATCCACCTTCATTAAGAGCATATACTAACATATCTCTTAACATAGTAGAGTCATCGACAATTAATAACTTCATACAATTTCCCCTTTAAAATTCATTATTAATAATTTTATCTTAATTTGCTTTAAATAAAGATTATATATTAGCTGATGCTAGTTCAATCCTATCTTTACTTAATTTTAATACTTTTAATTCTAAACTCTGTCCAACTTCTAGTACATCATGAATATTTGAGATTCTTTCTTTAGAAACTTTAGAAATATGAAGTAGTCCTTCCCCACCTTTAGGTAGCTCACAAAATGCTCCGAAATCAACAATTCTAATAATCTTACCTTTTAAAAGTTCATCTATTTTATAAGTAGTTTCAAAATTTATAGATTCTCTTTTTACAAAACCTTTTGCATTTGAAGAGATAGTTTTAATATGTTCACAAGCATCTTCAACACTTTGCTTACATGATCCACTTACTTTAACACCACCATTATCTCTATCTAAATCAATACCAACTTCAAATTTTTCAATAATCTCTTTAATAACTGAACCAGCTTTTCCAATAACTGCCATAATCTTACTAGGGTCTATTGTAAACTGTGTAATTATTGGTAAAGCATCACTTGGGATTATCTCTTTTGAAGCTTCTTCCATAAGATTTAAAATATGATTTTTACCATCTTTTGCTTGCAATAAAGCTTCTTTTAAAACTTCAAGTTCTATACCACCTAGTTTAATATCCATTTGAAGTGCAGTAATACCATCTTTTGAACCAGCAACTTTAAAGTCCATATCTCCATCATGATCTTCAAGACCCATAATATCAGTTAAAATAGAATGTTTTCCATTTTCAAATACTGCACCCATAGCAACACCTGCTATTAAAGATGAGATAGGTACACCAGCAGCTTTTAATGCTAAAGAACC
>CAYUNC010000243.1:0-1588 GCA_964445915.1 uncultured Arcobacter sp. | reverse complement strand
AACGAGCTGTTTTAACGGGATGTTTACTTGCATTATCTATCCAAATTTATAAATTATATAATTGAATATATAATACTCAAAAAAGGCTAATAAATTACTAAAAAGTAGTTTTATAACTGTACAGGAATAAAAATCTGGTGATAATCGTCAAGCTTGTAGTGTAAACGCTCACTATCTGTAGAGAAAAGAGAGTATATTCTTCTTGTTGTTAGCTTCTTTGTAAATGGAAGTATCTGGATAAAATTATCTTTTTGTTTCAGTATTCTAATTGGATTTTCATTCTCTTTAAATACTTTAATTGATTTTGAAAAAATTGTTGATAAATTATAATAATGCTCTATAACTTGTTCTTTATCTTCTTGGTGTTCATTCATATAGTTGTAAAGCTCTATATTAAAGTTCATCTGCTCAGAAATATCAAATATCGTTGCAGATACTTTTTCAAAGTCACGATTGTCAGAGAGGATTAGAGCTGCATCTTTAACACTAGAAAATGGTCTATTTGAGATTTTTAGCACAGGTACGTGAGCTTCATAAAGAGTATTTCTAACTCCAAAGTTTGCAAACATCTCCTTAGAAACGATAACAAGTCCTACATGATGATACTTAATGTCACTGTGAAAGCTATAATTCAAATTAACATTATCATAGTCAATATCTACAATAACATTGATATCTCGACACTCTTTAATATAAGCTAGTATTTCAATATTACTAGGATTAACTACTTTAATTATTAAATCGTGTTTGAATTTTTTATGTACAAAGACTGCACGTCTTACTAACTCTTCTGTAGTTGCATGATTTACAATGTTCATATCAATATAGAGATACAGATTTGAACCAAATGGCTCAGGAAATTGTCCAAGTTCACGTTTAATCGCACGATATACTGATTTTAAAACTGCTGGTTCACCAACAAGGACTAGTAAATCATTTGGCTGAATCATTCTACGACGAGATGGCATGACAAGTTTTCTATTTCTGTATATGGCAACAATTCGCCAGTTTTTCTGCTCAATAACCCCTATGTGACGATAGACAAACGAGCTGCCAAATGGAACAAGTACTTCCATTATCTCACCCTCACCTATTCCAACATTTTGTGCGATAACGGGAACATTTGGCAGATAGTCAAGAAGTCTAGAAGCGAGAATTTCATTTGAATTTATAAGAACAACATTCGGGTCTTCATTCTCCATATTCCATTGGTTTAGAACGATTACACGGAGTTGTTTTTTTATAGTTCTTATATTTTTAATTGTATTCTCAACATCTATCACACTGTCCATAGCAATAAAGACTTGCACAAACTCCATTTTAAGTAGATTTGCTATTTTATATAAGCTAGTTGGATCAAATTCATAAAACTTAAAACGAGCAGGATTTACACCCTCAAATCGTTTTGCTTTTGTTTGTACAATATAATATATATTTTCACTAGTGTATGTTTCAATAGCTCTTTGAATAAAGTGCTCACCAACATTTCCATCACTAATAATTAAAATTTTTTTCATATACTCTCTATAATTTTTTACTTATTATATCAAAACTATTATCTTTTGATTACGTCTATATTTTTTATCCA
>CAYUNC010000242.1:0-1608 GCA_964445915.1 uncultured Arcobacter sp. | reverse complement strand
ATGCTTATACAAACTAAACAAAGCAAAAGCACTTAAAACACTAGAATATAAAAACAGATATTCCCCATAAGCCCACCCAGCTATTAATGCTCCTACAAAACCACCAAGTCCATAAGCAACACCAAACATAAACTGTTGAGCAAGTTGTTTGTTTTTGTATAGTGAGTATAGATATATGATAACAGCACTATGATAAAGTCCGAAACTAAATGCGTGGATAGATTGTGAAACGAAAGCTAAAGTTAAACTATCAGGGAAGAAAAATAATATTAGCCATCTGATAATAGTCATAAAAATAGAAAACTTTATGATATTTAATAAGTTGTGTTTTAAAATACTACCTTGCGAATAAAGCATAATAATCTCACAAATAACACCAAATGCCCATAAATAACTAACAATCTCTAAACTAATACCATGAGTGGTTTCATAAATAGTAAAGAAGTTATAAAACCCACCAAAACTAACTTGCATAAGAAATAAACTTAACCAAAAAGCCCAGTATTTAAAAATACTAAAGTTCTCATCATCATCTATATTGTCGTGACTTGTAGTGTCGTATTGTAAAAGTGAATACGAGAAAACAGCAGTTAAAATAGTGGCTACCAAATAATAATCCAAAGCAACAGATGGCTCAGATAAAAACCTAGCAAGAACCAATCCAATAAGCATAAATCCAATAGACCCAAAAAGTCTAGACTTCCCGTATCTTTCTTTCCCTAGCTCTTGTAAAGCAATGATTTCCATATATGGTAGCAGTACACTTAAACATACTCCTAAAATGGCATTGTTTATCATAAAATAATAAAAATCATAAATAGTAAAATGAAAACAAGCAGAAGATATAACAGCTACAACTAAAGTGATTTTAAAAAGTTTCTGGTCAAGTTTAATATGCTTTAAAAATAAAAATGGAGTAGCAAATCTCATCAAAGGAGCAAGTGCAAAAACTATACCAATATCACTTGTGCTGTATCCAATATCGTGTAAAACTTTTGGTAAAAATATTATATATACACCAACGGCAGCAAAGTAAAAAAAATAAAATGCACTTAGTTTAAAAAATAGCATATATGTAGTTTGGCTATTTATTTGGGAAATGAATAATAGTAGTAAAGGCAACTATATCATGAATCGTTCTATTGTCTTTTCTAAAAAATGGTAAAAACAATCCGACAATACTCATAGTAGTTAAGATAGATATAGATTGTCGTACTATGATTTGGATTATTGTTGCATCTTTAAGGTCTTTTGTATTTACAAGCTTTATCTCATAGGCTTTCAACCCTGGAGTTTGACCTTTTATAATAAGAAATATAACAGTGATGATAAAATAAGGAACTATAATATATCCCCAGCCCATTGCCATATTTTCAGCAAAACCTTCTCTTCCTCCATATATAAAATATATAGAGATATACATCAAGGGCATCACTAACATAAATAAGTCAGTAATAACAGCTTTTATTTGAGTGAAAGTTGGAGCATTTAGAGTAAATTTAGCCTTTGTAGATTTTGTATCTTCAACTACTTTTTTGACAATTTTACCTTTTTTTACATCTCTCCATCTTGACATATTGTGTATCCTTTGTTTTAATAAATATCATT
>CAYUNC010000241.1:0-1613 GCA_964445915.1 uncultured Arcobacter sp. | reverse complement strand
TAATTGGTGGAGTCGTAGAGAATTGAACTCTAGTCTTAAAACAACTTTAATTAGCGTCTACATGTTTAGATAAGGTTGATCAAATTTCACCTTATATTAGCTCAAGCCTCCAAGGCTAACACAAAGCTAAGATTTTTAATGTCTCAATTTAGTCAAATCACTTCTAAATCGATAATCTATCTAGGGGTGAATCTCCAATATTCTATGATAGGTAGAATCTCATAGTGGAAACCTCCAAAGTCTCTACCCAATTAAGGGGAGTCTTTTATCTATGCAGCGTGCGCCACAGCAGGAGAATAATTTGTATTATTTGCGTCTAAAAAATTTGAAATTATTAAGGGTATTTCAAGCCCACATGCAACTAACTCTAATTGCTCCAATCGATACCATGTCGACCCCGAGTGTAAAAAGTTTTGTATTATAACGAAAAACTAATCAATTCTCCAATAAAATATCTTATTTTCATAACCTGCACTAAATAAACTCTTATTATCATAAAACTTTATTGTAGTTGGTATTGCATAATGTCCTATTAGTTTATGAGATTTATTACCTGATTGTGTATCAAATATTTGTAAATTACTATCTTCATCACTTGAATAAATACCAGTTCTTCCATCAGGACTTAATCCAACTGTATAAACTAAAAAATCACTTTGTATAAAATAAGGTTCTTTATTAGCTACATAAACTGCAACTTTTCTATCTTGACCTGCTGTTATTATTACATTATTTTTATATGCCACTTGAAAAACTTTATCTAAATTTATAGGTTTTAGTTTTTTAATTGGTTGACCAGTTTTGGTATCACTGATAGTTATTTGCCCACTTTCACAAGCTGTTACCATAGTGGTTTTATCTTCACTTAATGCCAAGTCAGAAAATGAACTTTGTTCAACTTGTACTTTATATGTATTGTAAGAATCATCTTCATTGTGTACTATCATCTCATAACCTAATGTTCCAAACATAAATGTATCTTTTGTTAAAAAACGCGCCTCTTTAATAGCTACTTCATCTTTTTGTTTTATAATATGTTTTAATTTTGTACCATTATGAACCCATATATTTCTAAAAGCATTTGTACTATTGCTAACTATTAAAGTTTTATTATCAAATCTATCAACACTTAAGATTTTAGCATTTTGCCAAACTAGTTTTTTGGTATAAATTGGATCAATAAATATCTCATCTATTAATTTTTGAGTTTCTAAATCAAAAACTTCGACTGAACCTTCATCATTTGCTACATACATTGATGTACCATCTATAACAAAATCATTAACAAAACCTTTTGATTCAATTATAAATGTTGGTTTTATATCGCGTGCAATTATAAGACTTAATAACATAAAAATTATAAATAATATTTTCATAACAAAAGTATAGCTAAAATCTTGTATAATAAGATATGAATTATTTAGACTTAGACACCAAACATACTTGGCACCCTTATAACTCACTACCTTCAAATGGTGATATTTTAGCAGTTAAAGAAACATATAAACAAACTATTGTTTTAGAAGATGGTAGAGAATTAACAGATGCTATGAGTTCTTGGTGGAGTGCAATTCATGGATACAATCACCCTACTTTGATAAAAGCTTTAGAAA
>CAYUNC010000240.1:0-1624 GCA_964445915.1 uncultured Arcobacter sp. | reverse complement strand
TCCAATCAATCATTTTCAAGTCTATAGAGGTATCAACTATTTCAGAATTTATACTTATTCGTATTTTTTGATATGCTGAATCAATTTTATCGTTGGTTGTTTTACCTTGTGAAAGATTCATATTGTATAAAAGTAAATATTGTGCAATCAGATTTTGTGTTTGAGGAATTAAATCTTTTGAATCAGGATTAAGTACACTTTGCATTCTTAATAATATATCTTTTATAGAGGTTGAAAATCGTACATGGTTAAATTTTTCTCGCAACTGCTTTTCAAATAGTATAATTGTATTTAAAAACTCTTTATCTTTTATCCCATCTGGTTTGGTTGAATCAATAATAATCTCATAAATTGTCGCCCCAGTTAAATTGTCCTGAACAAAAGTACTACCACTTCGTACCATTGTATCTTCTGCAAAATATTTAATACTATTGCTATCTACTTTTGTGTTGTTTAGTCCATATCCAAGAACAAGAAACAACACCCCAAATAGTACAATAATTCGTTTATCATTTCGTCGTATAAATTTCCCATATCCTTGCGTATGTAATAGATTTAGAAATTTAAATCCACTAACTTTATAATCCTCTTTTAAAGTCAATAAAATCGCAGGGATTATCACAATAGTAAAAATAAAAGCCAAAAATGAAGCAGTAGTAATAGCAATACCCAAAGTAGATATAGGCTCAATTTGACTCATTCCCAATGTAGCAAAACCAACAGCAGTTGTAAATGAAGTCAATCCTATAGGTATAAGATTGTTTTCTAGTGCTTTTACAATTGCTTCTTTATTAGTCAACTTTTGAAGTTTAAAATATATCCAAGATAGATATAAGTGCATAGATGAGGCAATCGCAATGGCACTAACAAAAGGTGGAATATTTACGGTAAAATTATTTAGCTTATATCCTAGTAATACTTGAATACTCAAAACAGTCAAAAAAGTAAATACAATCACAACAGAAGGGATTAAAACTCCCAACATATTCCGAAACAAAAAGTACAATACAACTACGACAACTACCACAGCTAAAGGCATCAATCTCATCGCATCTTCTTGTGATATTTGTACCAATGACGCAGTTATACAAGGAGCACCTGTAACATAAAAATGATAACCTGTTTTTTTCGTATATTTATCTGTAATATCTACAAGTTGATTTTGCACATATATATTTACCTCTTCATTACTACCAGTTTCTTCAGAAAGCTTCACGGCTATTGCAGTTACATCACCTTTTGCATTTATTAGTTGATTTACAATCAAAGAATCTGTTGTAGCAATCGCTTTTTTCTCTTCTAAATTGTTAAAATCTTCTACAAAATTATTGATTGTAAAATCATCATTTATATCTTGCATATATTGGTAGTTGGTTAAGCTATTAACTTCTTCAACACCATCTATCATCTCAAATTCATCAGTGAGATTTATGATAGCTTGTAAAGCTTTTTTATTGAATATTGTATTTTTATCTTCAAAGGCAACTATAAAAGTATCATCGCCACTAAAATCACTACGAAATTTATCATAGTTTTTAATGATGTGAGAATCTTTATCAAACCATATTCTATAACTTCCTTCAAAAGAAATATCTTTTAAACTGATAGATAAAAGAGCTACGAG
>CAYUNC010000239.1:0-1629 GCA_964445915.1 uncultured Arcobacter sp. | reverse complement strand
TGCTATTTCAATAAAATATCTTCTATTATATAACTTTGTCATTGGATCAGTAGAAGCAAAAAGTTCAAGTTGTATATTTAGTTTAGATAACTCTCTATTACGATATACAAAACCTAATATTATTATAAATACAACAATTAAGATTTGCCAAACTAATGTATAATCAATTTTCTTTTCATATTTAACTGATATCCAAGTATTTAAAATTTGTTGTTGCTGTTTAGCTTCTAAATAATTTACAGCTTTTTGTAAAATATTTAATAATATCTTATCATCATTTCTTACTCCAATTCCAAGCTCCCATTTTTCATCAAATTTACCTGTAATTTTTAACTCACCACTATAACCAGTTTGAAACATATAGCCTATACTTGCAAGTGTTCCAATATATCCAAATAATTTATCTTCATTTACTTTATCTAATCCACTTTTCATATCTTCAACTTCAACTATTTCTAAATTTGGATATTTATTTCTTAATATCTCAGCAAAGGCATAGCCTTTTGTAATACCTACTTTTTCACCAGATATAGATTCAATATCATTTACAAAAGGTACATCTAGTTTTGTTGCTATTACAAGTGGTACTTTTAGATATGGAGTTGTAAAATTAAGATACTTTTTTCTTTTTGGAGTTTCCATTGCAAGGGATACAATATCACATTTTCTATTTTTAACAAATTCAAGTGTTTCATCCCATGTTTTTGTTTTTACTACTTTCATCTCAATATTTAGCATATTATTAAATATTTTAAAATAATCAGCTGTCATTCCTATATGCTTTCCATTTTTATCAAATTTTTCAAATGGCATCCAGTCTGGATCTATACACATAGTAATTTGTTTTTTGTTTTTCATATAATCACTATTTAATTGGGATAAAATCAATCTACTTTTTTCTAGTTTTTTATATTTAAAATTAGATTTATTAAGTAACCACAAGTTTGTAATTGACTGTGATTCTTCTTCCGATAGTTGTTGTTTTACTTTTTCTAAAATATCTCGTAATATTGTATTGTTTTTATTTGTTGCAATATGTAATTCTAAATTAAATTTTCTATCAGCAATCTCAAAACTAGGTTTTAAATGAGTCAATTGATATTGTGATAATATATAATTTCCTGATGCAAGATTATCGATACATCCATCTGCTTTACCAAATGAAACTAGCTTCATCGCTTCAAATGAATTTTTAGCTGTTACAAGTTTAATATTTGGATAAAATTCTCTTAATAATTCTTCTTCATAAAAACCTTTTACAACAGCTAATATCTTTCCATTAAAATCATTTAAACCATTATAAGTAGAGTCATTTCTTGTAAAAACAGCATCTATCCCTTTGTGGTACATTGAAGTATAAGCTAAAAACTTTTTTCTTTTCTCTGTTTTAGCAATATTTAACATCACATCAATATCATTATTTTTAATTTTTTCCATAAATTGATTCCAAGTATATCCACTTATGAATTCTACTTTTATATCTATTTTTGATGCAAGTAATTTTATATATTCTATAGAGTAACCTAATGGTTCACCATCTATATTATAATTATATGGTGCCCAGTTTCTCTCATTATGTACTTTTATAATAGGATTATTCTTTATATACTCTTTCTCTTGCTTAGTTAA
>CAYUNC010000238.1:0-1632 GCA_964445915.1 uncultured Arcobacter sp. | reverse complement strand
TCGTTCGTTTTATATGATTGCACTCCGATAGAAGGCTCAGCTTTCAAGTCCACCAAAATCTTCCATTTTCATACCCTCTTTTCTGAAATATAACCCACTTTAACGACTCAGCACTTCTTTTAATTGCATTTAATGGCTCAGCCCTATAAATAAAACTATAACAAAACAAGGAGTTCAGCATGAACAAGAATGAAGTAGGAATATTAATATCTCAAAAGTTAGAAAATGAAATCACAAAAAAGGATATAGCAAGGGTTTTAACGGCTTTTATTGAAGTAGCAAAGGAAACATTAGTAAAAGGTGACAACATCACTCTGGAAGGATTTATAAGCCTTTCTACTATGGTAGTAGAAAAGAAACAAGGAACTTGTTTCGGTAAAGATTGGTCAACCCCTAAAAAATACATACCTACTGTTTCATATTCAAAATCATTTAAGAAGCTTATAGCATCTAAGGAGATTTAAGATGAGACTAAATAAAATAACTTCTGAAAATGGTCTTTTTACTCCACAAGTCTTTATCTCTAAACTACAAGATTTCATTACATTTATTGAAGGCTATCAAGATAGTAAAGCAATGAGAAAAGTTGATACACAAAAGATGATTATTTTCACTTCTTACTTGAATGGTATTCTTGATATTGAGAGAAGGAGACAAGAAATTGAATCAGTATAGTTCTTATGATAAATATTTATCACAATCAAAAAAGCTAAACAACTATTGTAATGCTCATGAAAATATTCTGCATGAGATTTTGAAGATGGAACTTGATGAGTCTTCAAAGGTTCATTTATTGGATTTGGTGGGTGTTGAGATTGGTCGAGTTTTGAAGTATATTGATAGGCTGAATTTGGAGAGAAAATCTTAAAATTAAAAAATATTATTATTTCAAATATTTTTTAATTTTTCCTAATATATTACTAATTTTTTAATATCAATAAAGAACCAGCAACTATCATAACTCCACCTGAAGTTTTATTTAATTTATCCATTGCACTTTGACTTTTTAGAAGTTTTCTTGTTCTTGTTGCCATATATGCATAGCTTAATAAGACAGAAGCCAATGTAATTGATACAATGATAACTGCAACAACAATATCAGTAGTTGTTAAAATCTCTAAATTCATAAAAGCAGGTAAAAATCCTAAATAAAATATAATTACTTTTGGATTTGCTAATGTTATTAATAGTCCACTAAAAAAGTTTGTTTTCCAAGACAATTCATTATTTCCAACTATTTCATGCGGCGAAACTTTTGATCTCCATATTTTATATCCTAAATATATTAAGTATGTACCACCGATATATTTAACTAAAATAAAAAAATCCCCTAAAACTTGTGCAACAAGGTTTAATCCATAAATTGCCAATAATAAAAATATAATATCTCCTACCACAATACCAACTACCAATAAACTTGCATTAACAAAACCACTTGCTATTGCTCTTGATATTGTTGCGAATACTCCAGGTCCTGGACTTACTGCTAATAAAAACATTGCACCAATTAGTGCTAACGAACTCCATATTGTCATAAAATCCCCTTGAAAAAATAAATCTTTATTAACAATAATTATAGTGTAAATATGTTTAACTTTCTGATGCCATAAAAACCAAGACCCAAAACAAGTC
>CAYUNC010000237.1:0-1637 GCA_964445915.1 uncultured Arcobacter sp. | reverse complement strand
AATAAATAAATAAAAAGGGTCAATGTGAAAGCAGGAGTTTTTGATAGTGGTGTTGGTGGATTAACAGTTGTTAAATCTTTACTAGAAAATCAAACTTTTGAAGAGATTTTGTATTATGGTGATACTGCTCGTGTTCCTTATGGTACTAAAGATAAAAATACTATTATTAGATATTCACTTGAAGCTTTGGAGTATTTTACAAACTACGATATTGATATATTGATTGTTGCTTGTAACAGTGCTAGTGCTTATGCTTTAGAGGCTTTGAAAAGTGTAGCAAAGATACCTGTTGTTGGTGTTATTGATAGTGGTATTTTAGCTGTTAATGAAAAGATAAAAGATAAACAATCAAACATTTTAGTTATTGGTACTCCTGCAACTATCAATTCAAACTTATATGAGTTGGGTTTGAAAAATGAAAACTTTACAAATATTATCTCAATAGCAACACCTCTTTTTGTACCACTTGTAGAAGAAAATATCTTAGATGGAGATATTTTAGATGCTACTTTGAAGCATTATTTAGAAGATGTAAAAGATATAGATGCAGTGATACTTGGATGTACTCATTTTCCTTTGATAGAGGAGAAAATATCTTCTTATTTACAAGGTGCAAATACTATTCATAGTGGGGATGCGATAGTTAGTTTTCTAAAAACACAATATAATTGTACAAAAAAGTATGAAGATACAAAGATAAGTTTCTTTGCTTCATCAAATCCAGAAGGATTAAAAAGTATTGCCAACAAATGGCTATATGGAAAAAACTAATTAATGAAAATCATTTTATTAGTTGCTCTTTTTATTGGGACACTATTTGCACAAGTTAATATTGAACTATCGCATACAAAGATAAGTCATGGTTCAACTTTTTGTGTAGTGTTATTAAGTGATGATAAACTAACACAAGCACCAAATGCTATATTTAAAAACAAAACTTATCAGATGTTTAGTATAACAAATGATTCTAAGAAATATGAAGTTTTTTTACCTATAGATTATCATGCAAAACAGCAAAAAGAAAATGTTCAAGTTAGATATATGGCTGATGCAAAATTGATCAAAGAAAATATATCTATTGAAGTTGTAGATGGAAAATATAAACAAAATGAAATCATAACAGTTCCAAAAGGGAAAGTTACTCTATCAAAATCAAATAAAAAGAAATCAAATAAAGAATACAATAAAGTTTATAAAAATGTATATTCAGTAATAAGCACCAAAAATCAAATACCAACTTCAACTTTTCAGATGCCTTTAAAAAGTAAGATTACAAGTGCCTTTGGAAATGCTAGGATTTACAATGGTACAACCAAAAGTTATCACTCTGGTACTGATTTTAGAGCCAAGATAGGAACTGATATCTATGCTACAAATGATGGTATTGTTTCATTGGTTATGGATAGATTTTATCTTGGTAAAGTTATATATCTAAATCATGGTCGTGGTGCATATAGTTATTATTGTCATCTAAGTGAATTTGATGTGAAAGCTGGTCAAGTTGTTAAGAAAGGTGATGTTATAGGCAAATCAGGGGTTTCAGGAAGAATTATGGGACCTCATTTACACTATGCTGTAAGACTATACAATACTACTGTTGACCCGTTGCAGTTTGCCTCTTTATATAATGATATGGT
>CAYUNC010000236.1:0-1660 GCA_964445915.1 uncultured Arcobacter sp. | reverse complement strand
TAAAATAATATTATCAAAGCAAGAAAACAGTATAATCATAGTCTTAATAAAAGGATTAAAGTATTGCATTATTTAGTTATTAGTTTTACACATAAAAATACAGATATAAGCACCCGAGAAAAGTTAGCTTTTGGGAATGATTTAGAGAAAGAAACTTTTTTAAATCAAGTTATTGACTGTATTTATATAAACGAAGCAATTATCACTTCTACTTGTAATCGTGTTGAGTTAGTTACTAGTGTATCTGATATAAAAAATGCAAAAGATACTATCCTAAAAGCCTTTAACCAAAAATCACAAATTGATATAAGCACTTTGCAAGATATTGTAGATAGTTATGAAGATGAAAATGCTGTTCGTCATCTTTTTACTGTTGTATCTTCACTTGATAGTTTAGTGATTGGTGAAACACAAATAGCAGGACAATTTAAAGATGCATTTAAATTTTCTAAAGGGTTAGGCTTTGTTAGTAAAAAGCTAATAAGACTTGTAAACTATGCTTTTAAATGTGCCAAAGATGTGAGAAATTCTACAAGTTTAGGTACTGGTTCTGTTTCTGTAGCTTCAACAGCAGTTGCTCAAGCTAAAGAGATATTTCCAAATACTACAAATACAAAAGCTTTAGTTGTTGGTGCTGGAGAGATGAGTGACTTGACTATTAGAACTTTTTTAAGAGATGGTTTTAGTGTTATTTTAATAAGTCGAGATATTAAAAAAGCTCAACTTTTAGCAACAACAATCATAAATAGTAATAGTACTTATTCAGCTGACTTGATAGATGTTCAACCTTATGAAAACTTAAAAAGATTGTTAAATACTATGGAGTTAGTGGTTACTGCCACTTCTGCTCCCTATCCTATTATTACACAAGATATGGTCGAGAATGTTTCATTTAAAAGATATTGGTTTGATATTGCATTACCACGAGATATAGAAAGTTTTGAACACAATAATATTAAAGTTTTTGCTGTTGATGATTTGAAAGATATTGTGCAAAGAAATCTAGGCGATAGAGCAAAACAAGCAAAACAAGCATATAGTATCATAGGAAATATGACGAAAGAATTTTATAAATGGCTTGGTAGCTTAGGTGTTGAGCCTGTTTTGAAAGAGATATATTTAACATCTGATAAAATAATAGATGAAAAAGTACAAAATGCTATATCAAAACACTTTATAAGAGATGAAGATAAAGAAAATATAACTAAATTATGTCAAACTATTATGAGTGAGTTTTTACATATTTCATCTACAAATTTAAGAGAAATTTCTAAAGAATCAAATAGTGATAAAGCTATTAATGTAATCAAGGATTTATACGGTATTCAGACATCTGAAGATATTGAAGAAATAGAACAATGTCAAAAAAAGCTTAAAGCTAAATCATAAAATAATAAGCAATTTTTTGATAATATAAGTAACTAAAATACAACAAATATAACTAAATAGGATTTCAAATGGTAGAAAGATACGCAAGAGAAGAGATGACACAACATTGGACACAGCATGCTAGATATGCAGCATGGTTAGAAGTTGAAAAAGCAGCTGTTAAAGCTTGGAATAAACTAGGACTTATTCCTGATGATGATTGTAAAAAGATAGTTAAGAATGCTTCGTTTTCTGTTGAGAGAATTGAAGAGATTGAAGCTATCACAAAACA
>CAYUNC010000235.1:0-1672 GCA_964445915.1 uncultured Arcobacter sp. | reverse complement strand
TTTTTATATTGGAAACATGTAGAGCGAGTTTGTGCAAAATATTCAACTTTAAATGAACCAATAAATAGAGAATCATTTGGACCACTTACTGCAACTTTGGTTCCACCTGCTATTACTATTGTTATTCAAATAGCTGAGATGTTATTGTCATTAGAAGAGGGTGTAAA
Organism: uncultured Arcobacter sp.; assembly: GCA_964445915.1. GTDB lineage: Bacteria > Campylobacterota > Campylobacteria > Campylobacterales > Arcobacteraceae > CAJXII01. The sequence goes on along the minus strand of CAYUNC010000235.1, from coordinate 1,505 downwards.
ATCTTTTTCTGTAAGTTTCTCACAAACAGGTTCAGTAAATCAAGATATAGTAACTTCGGCAGTTTTACGAAAATGTGCAAATAAATATGCTAAAAAGATAGGTTGTGAAGATGCAACAATAAATCTAGTATATCACCAATGGATGGGTGCATTTCCTAGAGATAAAGATTTCTCAGAATCACTTATAAATACAAGTACAGTAATAGCTGCTATGGTTGGTGCTGATAAGATTATCACAAAGACAAAAGCAGAAGCATTTGGAATACCTACAAAAGAAGATAACTCAAGAGCAGTAGCAAATGTTCAATACACTCTAAATATGTTAAAAGGGCTACCAACAATTGTTGATGAGGAAGAGGAAGAAAATCTTACTCGTTGTGTTGATGAGATATTTGAGGCTATTTTCAATGATAAAGCTGATACATTATGGCGAAAAGTATTTAATAGTATCAAAAATGGTATTATCGATGTTCCTTTTTCTCCACATATTATAAATAACAATCAAGTTATAACTGTAAGAGATAAAAATTCTAATATTAGGATTTATGATAAAGGTAAATTACCTATTAGTGAAAAGAGTTTTCAGTTTGAAAAATCAAAACTAGACCAAGGTACAAATAAAGATAGTATTGTAAATGAGATTATTAAAGATATTGGGGTTATGCTATGAGTAAAATGCTAATTGATATTGGAAGTACATATTTTAAAGTAAGTGCAAATGATACGATAAGTCATTATTTCAGAAACTTTAATCAAGATATTTATGATGATTTGATTTCTAAGTGTGGCGATACTATTAAAACTTTTGATAAAGATGATGTTTATATTTGTTCATCAGCAAATGGTGGATTAAGTACTTTGATTATTGGGGCTACTGAATCTTTTAGTTTAAAGTTTGCTACAAATATAGCTTATAACTCTGGTATAAATATTATAGATAGTGTACTATTTCAAAATATCCAAGACTATCCAATTCCTAGTGATGTTATTGATGTTGTTATTGTTGTTGGTGGGATTGATAATGTTAAAAATATATTTGATGATAGACTTTTTAGTTATTTAGAAAAGTTAAATTATCAAAATATAGTATATGTTGGAAGCAATAGTCAAGATGACTTTTTAAGTAAAAATATAGATGACCTAAAACTTTTAGGAAATATTATTAATAATAAACTTCAAATGGAAGAGGATAATCTAAAAGAGTATTTAACAAACCTTTACCAAGAAGATATAGTTGGAAAAGAGGATATTAAACACTTATATGACTTAACATCAAATCAGATTTATTCAACACCTTATATTGTAAATAAATCATTAGCACATATTGGTGATACACTTGAAGTTGTTGATCCATTTATTGTTGTAGATATTGGTGGCGCAACTACAGATATACATTATAGTAAAGATTTGGTTGATGATAATATTATCACATCAAATGAATATGATAGATTAGTATTTAAAAAACTTGGAGTTTATAAGTCAAGAGATAGTTTAGTATTTAGTGC
>CAYUNC010000234.1:0-1687 GCA_964445915.1 uncultured Arcobacter sp. | reverse complement strand
GTGTGATAAATTTTGATTTGCCTAGAGGAACTGATGATTATATTCATCGTATTGGTCGTACGGGTAGGGCTGGTAAAAGTGGTGTAGCTATTAGTTTTATTGGTCATGAGGATTTAGAGCATTTTAATTTAATAGAAAAAAAGTGTGAATTATCTATAACTAAAGAGCAAATTGATGGATTTGAATTAACAGGTGAGGCTATAAATAAAGTTAAAGGTCAAGCACCAGTTAAAGGTAAGCGAATGAGCAAAAAAGATAAGTTAAGAGCCGTTAATAAAATCTAAGAAATATTTTATTTATGATATAATTATATTATATTTAATCAAATAGCTAAAAGGAATTTTAATGAAAATTATTGCTAGTAATTTTAAAACAAATCATACTCGAAAAAGTACAAAAGAATTTATAAACAATATAAATAACTTTTTACAAGATAAAGAGATAAAGAACGAAGTTTATATATTCCCAACAGCAACTGCTTTAGATGAACTTGATACAGTATCCAACTTATCTTTAGGAGCACAAAATGCATATTGTGTTAAAAATGGTTCATTTACTGGGGAAATAGGTACTGAACAACTTGATGAATTCAATATCAAGACTATCTTGATAGGGCATAGTGAAAGAAGACATATTATGGGAGAAACTCAAAAAGATATCACTCTAAAATATAACTACTATAAAGCACTAGGTTATAAAATAATATATTGTGTAGGTGAGCCTTTAGAGGTAAAAGAGAAAGGTATGACTGAAACTTTAGGATATATTCAAGAGCAATTTAATGGTATAGATTTAGAATATGCAAATGTAATAGTTGCTTATGAGCCAGTATGGGCTATAGGTACTGGGCTTGTTCCTAGTGTTGAAGATATTACAACAATTCATAAAAAACTAAAAAAGAAGTTTACTCAACCACTTTTATATGGTGGAAGTGTAAAAACTACAAATATAGAAGAGATTTTAAGTATTCCAAATGTAGATGGAACTTTAATAGGAAGTGGGTCTTGGAAAATAGAAGACTTTAAACTAATGATAGAAAAAACAGGAGAAGCATAATGGTAATGAAGGGTAAAAAAGGTGTTATATTAGGTATAGCAAACAATAAATCAATCGCGTATGGTATAGCAAAACAGTGTCAAGCACAAGGTGCCGAGATAGCAATAACTTTTTTAAATGAAAGATTTGAAAAGAAATTAGCACCAATAGCTGAAGATTTAGGTTGTGGTTCTAAACTATATCCTTGTGATGTGTCAAATCCAGATGAGATAGTAGCCTTAAAGGACTCTTTAGCAAAAGATATGGGTGAGATTGATTTTATCGTTCATTCAATAGCATTTGCTCCTAAAGATGGTTTAAGTGGAAGTTTTACAGATATTACAAAATCTGCTTTTGAAGTTGCTATGAATGTATCTGTTTATAGTTTAATTGAGATTACTCAAGTACTTAAACCAATTATGAGTAAAAACTCTAGTGTTCTTACTTTATCTTATTATGGTGGTGTTAAATATATCCCTAATTACAATCTTATGGGTGTTGCTAAAGCTGCACTTGAAATGACTGTAAAATATATGGCAGAAGATTTAGGAAAAGATGGAATTAGAGTAAATGCAATATCTGCTGGTCCTATAAAAACTCTTGCAGCTGCTGGAATTGGTGAGTTTAGATTTATGCTTAAATGGAATGAAGC
>CAYUNC010000233.1:0-1689 GCA_964445915.1 uncultured Arcobacter sp. | reverse complement strand
GTTATTGTACTTACTGATGAAACATTAGGTCATATGCATGGTAAAGCTGATCTTCCAACACTTGAAGAAGTTAAAGCTGGAATTGTTCCAAGAAAAACATTTGATGGTCCTGCTGAAGAGTACTTTCCATATGAATGTGGTCCTACTGAACCTGCTGTTTTAAATCCTATGTTTAAAGGTTATAGATACCATTATACAGGTTTACACCATGATAAGAATGGTTTCCCAACTGAAGAGATTAACACTTGTAGAAAACTAATCCAAAGATTAGAAGACAAAGTTGTTATGCATCAAGATGAATTAGAATTAAATGAAGAATTTATGTTAGATGATTTTGATGGTTCTGATGGTGAAGTACTAATCATAGCTTATGGTTCAGTTTCACTTGCAGCTAAAGAAGCAATTAGACATTTAAGAAAAGATGGAATTAAAGCTGGTTTATTTAGACCAATTACAATTTGGCCATCACCTGCTAAAAGAATTAAACATTTTACAGATATGACTAAAAATGTACTTTGTGTTGAGTTAAATATTAGACAATATACTGAAGAGATCGAAAGAGTTTCAAGTAGATTAGATTTAGAAGGTCTTTACAAAGTAAATGGTAGAGCTATTTCTCCTCACGAGATTACAGCAAAAGTTAAGGAGGTATTCTAAGATGGCATATAATTATAATAAATTCTTAAGACTAGAAAAAATGCCAACACTATGGTGTTGGGGTTGTGGTGATGGTGTTATTTTAAAAGCAACAATTAGAGCAATTGAAAAAATGGGATGGACACAAGATGATGTTTGTGTTATTTCAGGAATCGGTTGTTCTGGAAGATTTTCTTCTTATGTTGATTTTAATACTATCCATACTACTCATGGTAGAACTATTGCTTATGCAACAGGTGTAAAATTAGCAAATCCAGACAAACATGTAATTTGTGTTGCTGGTGATGGTGATGCACTTGCTATTGGTGGAAATCATACAATTCATGGTTGTAGAAGAAATATTGATATTAACTTTATTATTATCAATAACTTTATCTATGGTCTTACAAATTCTCAAACATCTCCTACTACTCCTCAAGGTATGTGGACTGTTACTCAAAAAGTTGGAAATATTGACCCTACTTTTGATGCATGTGAATTAGCTATTGCTTCTGGAGCTTCTTTTGTTGGTAGAGAGACAATGCTTGACCCTAAAAAACTTGAAAGACTTTTAGTTAAAGGTTTTGAACATAAAGGTTTTAGTTTCTTAGAAGTTTTATCTAACTGTCATATTAACCTTGGTAGAAAAAATAAAATGGTTTCTGCTATGGATAACTTAGCTTGGATTGATTCAATCACAATGGCTAAAGCTAAATATGATAAATTAGAAGAATCAGAGCAATTGAATTTACTTCCTACTGGTGTATTAAAGCACGATACTGAAGTTAGAGAATACTGTGATATGTATCAAGATATTAAAGATGCACATCAAGGTAAAAGAGCTAAAATCACACGAGATGATTTTACTAAAAAGATATAAGGAGATACCCCATGGCTAGAAAATTAATGAGATTTACAGGTGTTGGTGGACAAGGTGTTCTTCTTGCTGGAGAGATATTTGCAGCTGCAAAGATTAAAGCAGGTGGACATGGTCTTAAAACTGCAACATATACATCACAAGTAAGAGGTGGACCAACTGTTGTTGATATTACT
>CAYUNC010000232.1:0-1694 GCA_964445915.1 uncultured Arcobacter sp. | reverse complement strand
TGACAATGGGATACAAATACTTAAAAACTTTATGGAGATAAATTAAATGGATATATTACCAGCAATAGATTTAAAAGATGGAAAAGCAGTAAGACTTAGCAAAGGTGTTATGGAGAGTGCGAAGATTTATAGTGATGAGCCTTGGCAAGTTGCTAAAAGATTTGAAGAGCTTGGAAGTAAATGGCTTCATATAGTTGATTTAAATGGTGCTTTTGCTGGTGAACCTGCGAATCTTGAACAGATTAAAAAGATACGAGAAAATTGTAATATGAAAATAGAACTTGGTGGTGGTATTCGTGATGAAGAAACTATTAAGATGTATGTTGAACTTGGAGTTGATAGATTAATCCTTGGAAGTATCGCAGTTAAAGACCCACAATTTGTAAAAGATATGGCAAGTAAATATCCTATTGCTGTTGGTATTGATGCTATGAATGGTATGGTTGCAGTTGAGGGTTGGGCTGAAGTTTCTACTATGAAAGCTACTGATTTAGCTAAAGAGTTTGCAAATGCTGGTGTTGAAGCGATTATCTGTACTGATATATCTAAAGATGGTATGCTTTGTGGTGTTAATGTTGAGTGGACTGAAGAGATTGCATTGGCAAGTGGAGTAGATACTATTGCATCTGGTGGAGTTAAAGATATTGATGATATTGTTAATTGTAAAGCAAATGGAAATATCGCAGGTTGTATTGTAGGAAAAGCATTTTATGAAGGTACTTTAGACCTTGAAGAGGCTTTCAAAGTTTTATAATGACTGTAGTTAATAACTCAGTCTTCTCATATATTTTTTGGCATTCACTACTAATCAAACAAAATAGACATCATAAATATGGTGTCTTACTACACACTTTCAAAGTTACCCTTGCAGTTATCAAAGCAAAAGATTATAAATTTATAGCATCTGCACTTCTTCACGATATAGCTAAACCTTTTGTCGCATATATTGATGAAAAAAAAGAAGATGGTTATGGATATTCATTTACTGACCATGAAGAGAAAAGTTATCTTATTATAAAGAATTGGTTTTTTCTAAGTGATTGGACAAAAGATATAGTGAGGTATCATTATATTATTCGTGATATAAGTAAGTGTAAAGATAAAAAAAATCTTATTAGACTAGAACGACTTGAACAATCTTGGGCTATACTTGATGAAGAATTTATAGCTTATTTGCATACTTTTCTAAAATATGATGATTTTGGAAAAAGTTAAATTTATACCATAGTATACTTTACTTATACTCATAAAAGTTATAAAATACTTGTATAAAATTAATTTAGGAGTATATTATGGCACAAGAAGAAGAACTACAAGACTTAGAACAAGGTCAAGCACCGGTAAATGATGCAACTGTCCAAGAAAATGTAAGAGATCAGGTAAATGCAGCAAATGGAAATTTAACTGCATCAGATTTTGGGACATCTCAAGATACTATTATTGAAGACAATGAGGTAATGGATACTACGGCAACGGACGCTACTCAAATACAATCACCAGAAGATACAATTTTAGATGCTGATACTGTAGCACAACTTGATACAGGTATATCAGATGAAGTATTATTAGATGAAGCAGATACTTTTGCTAGTTCAGTTTCTAATACAAATATAGATACAGATGCACAAGGTAATACAGAACAAGATGCAAACCAAAATCAAAACCAAAATTTAAATAATGGTCAAGCAAATGAA
>CAYUNC010000231.1:0-1702 GCA_964445915.1 uncultured Arcobacter sp. | reverse complement strand
GTGGAGATAGAAATGGTGGTGGTGGAAACCGAAGCCGAAGTGGTGGAGATAGAAACGGTGGTGGTGGAAACCGAAGCAGAGATTAATTTCTCTGTGATGTTATATAACTAACATCGCATCCCCATACGAATAGAATCTATACTTTTCTTTTATAGCTTCTTCATATATTTCCAAAGTCTTTTCAACCCCTACAAATGATGCAACAAGCATAATAAGTGTAGATTTCGGAAAATGAAAATTTGTCAATAAATAATCAACCCTTTTTGGTTTGTTTATTGGATTGATAAATATATTTGCTTCCCCTGTATTCTTTTTTGTTTTATAATTATATTCAATAGTTCTAGTCACAGTTGTTCCAACTGCTAATATCTTTTTATCACTATTTATTATATCTTGTGAACTTTTTGGTATATCAAAATATTCACTATGCATAGGATGGTCAAGTATATCTTCACTCTCAACTGGCTTAAATGTTCCAGCACCTACATGTAAAGTTAAGTACGCTGTTTGATGCTTTTGTTTTAGCTCTTCTAAAAGTTCTGGAGTAAAGTGTAAAGATGCTGTAGGTGCTGCTACTGCTCCATAATTTGATGCCCAAAGTGTTTGGTAATCTGTATTGTCTTCTTTTTCATCTTTTCGCTCTATATAAGGTGGTAAGGGGATATGTCCAATATCATTTAATATCTCAACTAAACTTAGAAAATCTAAAATTTTATTATCTTTACTAAACTCTACCACCCTACTTCCATCTTCCAAAAGTTCTATAACTTTACAATTTAATTCATTTGGAAAACTAATGATTGTATCTTGATGAACTTTCCCTTTTATATAGCAAGAAAAAGTATCATTATCTAAAGGTCTATTTAAAAGTAATTCTACTTTGCCACCAGTATCTTTTATACCAAATATTCTTGCTTTTATCACTTTTGTATCATTAAAAAGTATTGTTGTATCTTGAGGGATAAAATCTAGTATATATTCAAAAGTTGTATGAGTTATAGTATTTGTAGTTCTATTATATACCAAAAGTTTTGCACTTGAAGCTGGATAAACAGGCTTAAATGCAATTAGTTCTTTTGGTAGATGATAGTCGTATGTTGAAGTTTTAGTCATCTTCCTCTTCAATTTCAACATCTTCTTTTTCTGCTGGATTGAAAGCTTTAGCTATAAGAATTGACACTCCATATAAAATAATAAGTGGTCCTGCCATTAAAAATTGTGTCAAAATATCTGGTGGTGTTAATAGTGCTGATAATACAAAGATTAAAATAATTGCATATCTAAAGAAGCTTTTTAACATTTGATCATCTACAAGCCCTACAACTGCTAAGAAAAATGTAATTACAGGTAATTCAAATGCAATTCCAAATCCAAAAAGTAGTTTTGTAAAAAATCCAACATATTTACCAATACTTGGCATAACTGTTACAACTTGACTACCAAAGTTGATTAAAAAATCAAATCCAAAAGGTACAACAACATAGTAAGCAAAAGAAGAACCAATTAAAAACATCAGTGTTGCAAAGAATACAAATGGGAAAACAAATTTCTTTTCATTTTCATAAAGTCCTGGAGCTATAAATAACCACATTTGCCAAAATATAACTGGAAGTGTTAATAAAAATCCACTAAAAAAAGCAACTTTAAGTGCTGTAAAAAATGTCTCTTGCACTTCAATAGCAACCATTTGAGAACCTTCTGG
>CAYUNC010000230.1:0-1710 GCA_964445915.1 uncultured Arcobacter sp. | reverse complement strand
CTTTAGATTTTTGCTTTGTCACTTTATATATAACAAAAGCTCCAAAAGCTAAAGTTATCATAGTAAAAAGAAGTGAAAATGTTTTTGTTACAACATATCCAACAATTAAAATAGATAATACAGTAGGTACTTCATTGTATGCTCTAAAAAAGTTACCTGACTTTGAATAATCATCTTTTTCTAATTGTACTCTATAGTATTCAAGTGAAAAAGAATATGCAACCAATACAGCAACAACTACAATCTTTGCATACATCCAAATATCACCTTCAAATAAATCAGGACGAAGATATAACATCCAAATACCACTAGCAACAGTTGCCCACATAGCAGGAAGTCCAATATATTTATACATCTTATACTCTTGTATTTTTACAACCTCTACAAACTCTGGTTTGTCTTTATGCTCTGTATGATACACATATAGTCTTGGTTGGTAAAAAAGCATAGCCATCCATGACATAACTGCCATAATATGAAAAGTAACAATCCATAAGTAATAATCCATAATATCCATCTATTTTTCCTTAGTTTTAATCTTTTTTTGCCAATCATCAAGTGTCTTTTCAAAAGCGATACCTTTTGAAGTATATAAAGACAACTCTTCTTTTAGATACTCTTGCTCACACCAACCACCAAAATTATGTGGATTTTGATAATCAAAAGCACTATCTTTTATATGACTTGGAATATCCAATATATTACCATCTTTTATTTGTGATAAAGTTTTATTAATAGCTAGATAGCTACTATTTGATTTTGGGCTTGATGCTAAATAAACTACACATTGAGATAATATAATTTTACCTTCTGGAAAACCAATCTTATTTACAGCTGTCATAGTACTAACTGCTAGATTTAAAGCATTTGGATTTGCATTTCCTATATCTTCACTAGCAAAGATTGTGAGTCGTCGTGATATAAAATCTATATTCTCACCACCAGAAATAAGCCTACTCAAATAATACAACGAAGCATCTACATCACTACCACGAAGAGATTTAATCATAGCACTTGTAATATCATAATGACTATCTTTACAACTAACACCATCTTGCATACTGTTGTTTCTTAGTTGCATTACTGTTTCTAAAGTTATGTTGTCTTTGTCTATTTTATAACTAAACTCAAGTAGGTTCAATAACGCTCTACCATCTCCACTAGAGCTACTTATGATATATTCTTCTACATTTGTATCAAGTGTTATATCCAATACCTTTAAAGCATTGTCTAATAACTTCTTTAAATCTTGCGAAGTTAGAGGTTGAAATTCATATAAAAAACTTCTTGACCTAATCCCCGCAGTTAAAGTAAAAAATGGATTTTCAGTACTAGCACCAATTATCACCACACTTCCATCTTCCATTACAGGTAATAATACCTCTTGTTGAGTTTTAGATAATCTATGTACTTCATCTATAAATATCAATGGTTTAAGCAAAGCTCCATCATATCTTTTAAATACATCACGAAGTTGTTCTATTTTTAAACTTGTAGCATTGAAATAATAAAAATCTAACCCACTACTTTTTGCTATTATTTTTGCAAGTGTAGTTTTCCCAGTTCCTGGACGACCATAAAAAAATAGATGAGGTATCTCTTTACTTTTTATAAGTTTATAAAGTGCTTTAGAAGTATCTAATATATGAGTTTGCCCTATAAATTCAGTTAAGGAAGTAGGGCGAAGGTTATTTGCTAAATTTTGCATTT
>CAYUNC010000229.1:0-1714 GCA_964445915.1 uncultured Arcobacter sp. | reverse complement strand
ACTCTTATCGCTTTTGGTGGTGGAGTTATTGGCGATATGACTGGATTTTGTGCTAGTATTTATCAAAGAGGAATTGATTTTATTCAAATTCCTACTACTTTATTATCTCAAGTTGATGCTAGTGTTGGTGGGAAAACTGGGATTAATAATAAATTTGGGAAAAATCTTGTTGGTGCATTTCATCAACCACGAGCTGTATATATAGATTCAAGCTTTTTAGATACATTGCCAGCGCGTGAATTTGGTGCTGGTATTGCTGAAATTGTTAAAATGGCAGTATGTTTTAATAAAGACTTTTTTGAGTGGTTAGAACAAAATGATTTAAAAGATAAATCAAATATAGATGTTGCAATACAATATTCAGTAGAAACAAAAGCATGGGTTGTATCACAAGATGAGAAAGAAAAAGGGATACGAGCTATGTTAAATTATGGTCATACTTTTGGTCATGTTGTAGAAAATGAAACAAACTATGAAAAATATTTACATGGAGAAGCTGTAGGTATTGGTATGGTTATGGCAAATAATTTATCAGTAAAACTAGGTCTTATGAGTGAAGATGATGCTTCAAGAGTTAAAGTGTTGTTAGAAAAATATGATATTCCAACTACTTATAAGATTAAAGATATTGAAGATTTTTATGAGCATTTCTTTTTGGATAAAAAAGCTTTAGATGATAAGATAAAGTTTATTTTACCTGTTTGTATTGGGGATTGTAAGATTACAAATGAAGTACAAAAAGAGTTAGTATTAGAAGTTTTAGGAGAGATGATATGAGAGTTTTAAAATATTTTATAATAGTAATTTTATTAGTTAGTTTTTCATTTGGTGCAAAAAAGAGTACAAATATAACTACATATACACCAGAACAAATTCAAGTATTTATAGACCAAAAAGCTGATGTTGATGAAGAGCTTCTGGATAATCTTTGGATCAAAAGATATGAAAACTATTTAACTTATCGAAAAATTGAAAAAGAGTTAATTCAAATTAAAATAGATGCTAAAAAATACTCAAGATGGAAGGGTGAAAAATATAAAGAACTTTCATATCAGCTATTTAATAAAATAAAAATAAAAGAAAATGAGTTAGAACTAATTAGTGAATATAAAGATTCACCAATAGGAAAGCAGATAAAGCCTGCTGTTATATCAAAAGCACCAGTTATTACAAATCCATTTTTGATAATTGAAGCTTTTACATATATTCAACAACTAAAAGAAAATGATGATGCATATACTGAAGTTCATGACCAGTTAGTAGAAGTTTTAAAGCATATAAATACAAGTTTACTAATAGTTACAAATTTAAAAAATGCAGCTATAAATCAAAAACTAAGTACCCAAAGAATTGAATTAAATAAAGAAAAGATTAAACTAGCAAAAGAGTTAAAAGACTTCAATATGGTACTTGATATTGTATCAACTACAGGTGAAGTTTATAGTAAAAGAATAGAACAAATCATACAAGAGGTAAATGCTAATATTGGTCAAGAGATTGGAAATACTTTTAAACTTGCTATTATAATAGCTATTTTATTTATACTTGCTACAGTATCAAAAGTTATGATGAAAAAATATGTTCAGGATGATGATAAGCATTATACTGCTAATAAGCTTGTAAATTTCTTCTTTATTATTATCACTATTATGATTCTTCTATTCTCATATATTGATAATGCTTCATATTTAGTTACATTTCTAGGGTTTGCATC
>CAYUNC010000228.1:0-1718 GCA_964445915.1 uncultured Arcobacter sp. | reverse complement strand
TAAAAATCTCTATGTTCAACTAACTTGTGCTCACACTCTTTACGTGAAAGATATAGAAGTGCGTCAAATCTATTTGTAGCCATAATTGAGTTTGGAGTAATAAAAAGTTGTATAATATTTGGAAGTGACTCTATAGCTTGATCACCAAGTGCATTTTTATCAATTGGCACTTCACGACGAAGTACAATTTTCAAGTCATTGTTAGCACAAATCTCTTCAACAGTCTCTAAAAGGTTAATATCTTTTGTAAATATAGAAGCAATTGCAAACTGCTTTGAGAGTTCAACGCCATTTTCTTCAGCTTCTTTGCGCATAAATCCTTCGGGCATAGATAGTAAAAGTCCACTACCATCACCTGTCTTACCATCTGCTGCAACAGCACCACGGTGCATCATACGTTCTAGTGCAGTAACTGCGTCATCTAAAACCTTGTGAGATGCTTTGTTTTTGATATTTGCAACAAGACCAAAACCACAGTTATCTTTGAATGATCTTAATAAATCATGATGTTCAACCATTTTCACTCCTAAATTTGTAAATTTATTGTTAATTGTGTATAAATTTAAGCTTTTTTTAAAGTAACTTAGTCTATTTAGACAAAGTGCCTATATTGTACAATCTAAAGGTTTAAAAAAGTATAATAACGCTAATATTTTTTAAAGAAATTTAATTTTTGAGTAAATAGGAAGCAATTAAGTGCAAGGTTACATAATCAATCTTAATAGAGTTAAAGATGAAGATTTAATAGTCACTATTTTAGCAAAGGGTAGCTTAGATACCCTTTATAGGTTCTATGGAGCAAGGCATGGAACCATAAATATTGGATTTAAAATCGATTATGAGAAAGAGCCTTCTTCTAAATCTACAATTTCAAGACTCAAAGATGTAATTCATATAGGTTTTAAATGGATTAATGATTATAAACTGCTGCGTTTATGGCAGGATTTTTTAGCACTCTTTGCCAAACATCTAAAGGATGCAGAAGATATTGGTGATTTTTATTTTGACATCATTGACAGTGCTTCACAAGAGTGGAATAAGCAAAATCCTAAACGTGTAGCCATTGAAGCCTATGTCAAGATACTAGAACATGAAGGACGTCTACATCGTGAAGCTATCTGTTTTTTATGCTCACGTCCTATAGAAAATGAAATTTCATTTATAAGGGCTTTTTTACCCACTCATCAAAAGTGTACACATACGCTTGGAATAAATGCAGGAGCACTTAAAGAACTCTATGATAACAAATCATCTCTTTTTCTTAGTGATAAAGAAGTAGATAGACTCTGGCTTGTTTTACTAGAGGGCTTATAGATCTCTTTTATTGTACTCTACTATCATTCCATGAAACTTTGCAAACACTAGGTTTAAATTATTCTCATCAAAATTATCTCTAATACCTTTTTCTAAATAATTTTTATACTCATCATATTTATCAAACTCTATATCAAAAGTTTTCAAAAATCTTTTTGTATATGTATCAACTACCATCTCATTTCTAAAACAAGCATAGCAAAGAATAGAATCTGCACTCTCTTTGCCTATCCCCTTTTGATTTAACAACCACTTTCGAGTTACTTTATATTGGAAAGATTTAAAATCATTAAAATCATTTTTAATATTAAGAGAGAGTTGTAAAAGCCTTGGTGCTTTTTGATTATAAAAACCACTCGGTTTAATCATATTTTTTAAAGTTAATTCATCAAGAGTTGAAAAAC
>CAYUNC010000227.1:0-1735 GCA_964445915.1 uncultured Arcobacter sp. | reverse complement strand
TTATAAATAAAATATATCAAGAGTTTGGTGAAGTTGAAAACTTAATAGAAAAGATACAAAAAAATCCATATTTACTTATTAGAATTAAAGGTATTGGATTTAGAAAAGCAGATGAGATAGGTCAAGCTTTGGGCATAGATATACTTAGTACTTTTAGAGTTGGTGCTTGTATGAGCTATGTTTTAAAAGAGTATTGTGACAACAATGGAAATAGTTCTATTAGTAAAGAAAAGTTATATGCTCTTTGTGATGACAATCTTAACTTCCAAAATCAAACTGAACTTTATGAAGAAGTTTTAACAAAGATTCTTGCTTCAAATGATGTACATCAAACTACAAATGAAAGATATGCACCAAGTATGCTTTACAATGCTGAGAAAAATATCTTAGAATTTTTCCAAACTCGTGCAAAGAAACATAAAAATAAACCTATAATAAAAGACTTTAAAACTTATATCTCAAAAAAAGAAAAAACTTTAGGATTTACTCTAAGTGACGAACAAAGAAAAGCAGTTGAACTTATAAATGAAGGTGTAAATACAATCTTGCTTATTGGTTATGCAGGTACAGGAAAGAGTACATCTAGTCGTGCTTTACTTGAACTTTTAGAAGAAACTGTAAGTTTCAATGAGATTAAATGTATGGCTTTAAGTGGTATAGCATCTCAAAGAATTAGTGATACAACTGGATATGAAAGTGCAACTATTCAATCTGAATTAGTAAAAATTCAAAATAGTGATAAAGATTATTTTAGTTATAAAGTTATACTTTTAGATGAAGCAAGTATGATAAATAGTGTTACATTTTATCAAGTTATATCTAGAGTTAGTCCTGAAACAATTTTTATTATTGTTGGAGATGATGGGCAACTTCCTGCTATTGGGGCTGGTGATATTTTAGCTGATGCTATAAAGTTTGAGTTAGCACCAACTTGTAAATTGACTAAAATATATAGACAAAATGAACAACAAGCCATAGCAACAATTGCAAATAGTATTAGAAAAGGTGAAGTACCAACTTACCAAGATGAGTTTGAGGATTTTAAATTTTTAGATTGTAGTATCCCTAACTATTATGCACAAAAAGCTATTTTAAGTGACTATGAAATAAATCTTTTAAGAGATGATAACAACCATAAAATTTTGCAAACTGTTATAAATACTGCAAGTCACTATTTGAAAGAAACATATCAACTTATAAAAGATAAAGAGATACAAAAGTTTCTAACTTTATTTCAAGTTATTACACCTATAAAAAGTGGAACTTTAGGTGTAGAAAATCTAAATAAAAACCTGCAAAAACTATTTAATAGTTCTCGTGGGAAAACAGTTCAAACAAAAATATATGAGTACAAACTTGCAGATAAAGTGATACATATAAAAAATGAAAATATGAAGTCACAAACTATGAGTGAATATAGAAAAGGTAGTATTGATTTTTCTGAAAGAAGAATTTTCAATGGTATGCTAGGTATGATTATAAAACTTGATTTTGAAGAGAGTAAATGTGTAATCTTATATCCAAATGATGACATAGTTGTATTTTATGAATTTGCAACTTTAGAAACTTTTATCTCACTTGCATATTGTCTTACTATTCATAAAACACAAGGTATGGAGTATGAAACAGCATTGATACCTATGACATTTAGTCATTTTATAATGCACAATACAAAGTTACTTTATACGGCTATTACTCGTGCTAAAAATATGTGTTTTGTAGTTGGTGAAGATGA
>CAYUNC010000226.1:0-1750 GCA_964445915.1 uncultured Arcobacter sp. | reverse complement strand
ATTTGCTACAACTAGAGCAAATGCTAGACAATTTGTAACACATGGTCATATTTTAGTTGACGGTAAAAAAGTTGATATTCCTTCTTTTATTGTAAAAGCTGGACAAAAAATTGAAATTAGAGAAAAATCTAAAACAAATACTCAAATTGTAAGAGCATTAGAACTTACAAATCAAACAGGAATGGTTGAATGGGTAGATGTTGATACTAATAAAGTATTTGGAATCTTTACAAGAATCCCAACAAGAGAAGAAGTTGTTATTCCAGTTGAAGAAAGACTAATTGTAGAATTATATTCTAAATAATAAATAAAGGATCGTTATATGACAAAATTTGTAGATGCACCATTTTTACCAACAGAAGTAGAGATTGAACAAATTACAGATACTAAAGCAACAATTACTGCTTATCCTTTTGAAAGTGGTTATGCTATAACTTTAGCACATCCACTAAGAAGACTTTTAATGAGTAGCTCAGTTGGATACGCTCCAATTGCTGTTAAAATTGAAGGTGCTAAGCATGAATTTGATTCTATTAGAGGAATGCTAGAAGATATAGCTTTATTTATGATCAATCTTAAGAATATTAAATTTAAGATTAAAAGTGATAAAGAGCAACTAGAAGTACAATATACTTTTAATGATGCCAAAGAGATTAAAGGTTCTGATTTATCAAATGATGATTTAGAAGTTGTAAATGGTGATACTCATGTAGCTACTATAAACAGCGATTGTACTTTAAGCTTTTCTATTATTATTCAAAGAGGTATAGGATATGTACCTAGTGAAGATATTAGAGATATGGTTGAAAAAGAATATTTACCAATGGATGCATTTTTTACACCAGTAAAAAAAGTAACTTATGATATTGAAAAGATGTTAGTAGAAGATAATCCTAATTTTGAAAAAGCAGTATTTTCTGTTGAAACAGATGGGCAAATTTCTCCTATTGATGCATTTAAAGAAGCTATTACTGTTATGTATTCTCAGATGTCAGTATTTAATAAAGTATTTGATTTATCAGAAGTAAAAATGGTAGAAAATAAAGCAGAAGAAAGCAATATAGACTTAAAAGATTTAACTGTGAAAATAGATGAATTAAATTTAAGTGCTAGAAGTTTTAACTCTTTAGATAAAGCTGGTATGAAATATGTAGGTGATTTAGCACTTATGAGTGAAGTAGAAGTTAAAAGTATTAAGAATCTTGGTAAAAAGTCACTTGATGAAATTTCTGATAAATTTCAAGAGTTAGGTTTTCCAATTGATGGTTCTTTAGATGAAGATACAGCTTCAGCTTTAAGAAAAAAACTTGAACAATTAAAATCATAGAAAGGATAGTATATGAGACATAAGCACGGATATAGAAAGCTTAACAGAACATCTTCTCATAGAAAGGCATTGCTTAAAAATATGGCAATCGCTTTTATAGAAAGAGAAAAAATTGAAACAACAGTTCCAAAGGCTAAAGAATTACAAAGATATATGGAAAAGTTAGTTACTAAAGCTAGAAATGCTGATTTAAATACACATAGAATTATATTTAAATATTTACAAAGCAAAGAAGCAACACAGAAACTAATCAACGAAATAGCTCCTAAATACGAAGGTAGAAACGGTGGATATACATCTATTGTTAAGACTAGAATTAGAAGAGGTGATGCGACATTAATGGCTTACATTTCATTTGTATAGTTAGTATGAAGTATCAAAGGGTTAGTAGATTTTCTACTAACCCTTTTTTTATGCCTTTTT
>CAYUNC010000225.1:0-1767 GCA_964445915.1 uncultured Arcobacter sp. | reverse complement strand
AATATTTGATATTGGATATTTTGAAGCAAGAGCTACTGTTGTGCTTGTGTATGTATATATATTTGTAGGAGATAACTGTGCTACATCAACTGTTTGAAAATATTCAAAACCCAAATCTTTCACAATATCTTTCAAGGCATCACTAGAAAATACCTCTTGAAATCCAATAATATCACAATCCATTTTTACAATCTGATTTTTTATCCAGCTAGTTTTTTGAATCCATTGTTTTTTATTGAACTTGCCATCTTTTGTGTACCAAGAATAAGGTGGCTCTACAAATTGGAAAAGATTAAAAGTACCTAGTTTAATTAATAACACTAAATAAATCCTCACTATCTTTTTTAAATTCCCAAGTATCAGTAACAATTGCATCTAAAAAAGTATTGTCATGACTAATTACAATCATAGTTCCATTATATTCTCTCAAAGCACTTTCAAGTGATAAAATAGAATCCAAGTCCATATGATTTGTAGGCTCATCAAGAATAATCAACGATGGACTTTCTAAAAGACCTTTTGCAATCATCAGCTTTCTTACCTCTCCTGGACTTGGTATAAAACTATCTTGAAGTTTTATAGGATCAGATGCTAGTTTTCTAACAATTGTATATATTTCACCTTTTATATCATTTGTCATATTATTGATACCATCAAAAAGAGCTTTACTCTCTTCTTGTGTAATCTCTTGTGGAATATATAAATATTCTTCTTTTAAATCTACTGTAGATAATATATAATTTAAAAAGCTACTTTTTCCTGCTCCATTTTCACCGATGATTCCTATTTTGTCATATTGGTTTATACTAAGTGTTTGGAATGATAACTTTTTAGTTTCACCTAAATCAAGGATATTTTTTTTGATCACTATAGGGAAGATATTTTTTGATTTTGTATTATGAAACTTAATTCCTAGTTCAAAAACTTTATCAGTCTTAACTGTATTTGATATTAGTTTTGTTTGTTTAGCTTTTAGTTTTGATAACTCTTTTCCATCATTTTTATCTTTTCCTGTAAATCTAGCAAGGTCAATTTTTGTTTTAGCATTCTTATCATTTTTACCTAAATCTTTTTTAGACATTCTTTTTTTTGATTGACTTACTTTTTCATGTTGATTTTGTATTGATTTTTTAAGTTTTTTTAATTCACTATATTGTTTGGTTTGGTTTTTTTCTAAATACTCCATATTGATATTAAACTCTTCCATTGCTTTAGAAAAAGGAGTTTTAAATGAATACATAGATTGGTTTTTTAAAATAAGTGTAGCAGTTGATAAACTATCTAAAAGTTCCCTATCATGACTTACTAATATCCCAATACCTTTAAAACTTTTAAGTGCATCAAGTACAATATTTTTACTTTTTGTATCTAGATGATTTGTAGGCTCATCTACAAGTAATACATCAGGCTCTTCAAAAATAGCAACAGCAATTTGCATTCTCTTTCGCTCACCAAAAGATAGAGTGTCCCATTGATAAAGCCAAGCATCATCAATATTTAACATATCTCTTATTCTATAAGCTTGACTTGTATATGTTTCCATAAAATCTTCAAGGTTTTTAGGTATATCTTCTGTACTTTGCATACAATAATGTATTAAGTCATTACCTTTTATAGTACCTTCATCTTGTTTTAAATCTTTTGAAATAAGTTTTAAAAGCGTACTTTTACCAGAACCATTTGACCCAACTAGACAGCACCAACCTTGTTCAAATTCTAAATTAAGATTTTCAAATATTGGGATAACAGAGTTTTTATATTTATAGT
>CAYUNC010000224.1:0-1780 GCA_964445915.1 uncultured Arcobacter sp. | reverse complement strand
TCTTTAGCAAAGTTTTCAACTCCACTTTTATCACTTACACTTATTAATGCTCTCATTTATATTCCTCTTTTTTATTAGTTGCATTATACAACAATAGTAGCTATATAAGCTTAGTTTTTAGAAAGCTTATAATCTCAATTATAAGCTTAGATTGTTTCTTTTTTATTATAGGTAGTTGTGAAATATCAAAGAACTTTACTTTACTATTTTCCCATGATAAATATTTTGAGTATAGAGTATCATTATGAAAGTATAAATCTAAGTTTTTAATATTTGTACCATTTACTAAAAAGATACCTATATCTTTTTCTGGATTTAATTGCTCAAAATATTGTTCAAATAATTTACTATCAACTTGGATACTACTCTCTTCAAGAAACTCTCTTTGTGCAGTTTGGATATTTGTTTCCCAAACTTCTTTTGCCCCTTTTAAAATACCCCATTTAGTTTTACTAATTGATGATTTACATAATAGTACTTTTATATTGTTATTTTTTGAAATCTTATATACACATATTCCATAGGCTTTTATCTTTTTCATTTTATCACCTTAACCTTTTAGATTGTAAAATATATTGTAAAGTTATTAACATAACAATAGGTAAGACTATAGCTACTTCAGGTAATATTACTCCACCAACAGAGAGTTTCTGTAATAAAAACAAAAGACCCCAAATTAATAAAGTTGAAAATATAGATAATGAAATAAATTGCCCTGTATGAAAAAATCTACTACTAGGACTACTATATAAAAATATAAAAATAATCATAGGAACTATAAAAAATGGAGTAAAAATATGTGAATATAGTATCGCTTTTATTTTATTGGTATTAAAGTCTTGAGTTTCTAGTAAACTAATAGCATATATAGCATCTACAATAGAAAAATATGTTTTTGATTTATATACATTGTTTATTATTTCAGGTTCAAAACCCTCTAGCGTATAAAGAAACTTTTCATATGTTACATCTAATTTTGATGTATCCCAATTGATATTTTCTGGTTTTTTAATAATCTTAGCATCTACAACATACCACTTCTTATTTTGATAAAAAGCCTTTGATGCAATGATTGTTTCAACTACACTATTGTTTTTAATCTTATAAATATGAACATCTACTGCTTTCTTTTCAAGTGGATATAGTTTTTTAAAATATACAAAGTTATCATTATATTTTAGAAAAATATCAGTTTTCTCACTTACAAAAAACTTATTTTTTAATATTTTATTTTTCTGTTCATAAGAGTAAGCTAAAGGTGTAGTTTGAAGAGCTATTAGTATAATAGTAAGTAGTATAGATATATTTACAATTGGTCTTAAAATTGCTTTTTTAGAGATACCCAATGAATAAAAGCTAACTATCTCATTATTTTTAATAAAAAAGGTCAAAGACACAATCCAACCAAAAACAATAGATAAAGGCAGTGTAATTGTTAATGTAAAAAAACCATTATATAAAAGATATAAAAGTTGTAAGTTTGCTGATGCAGGTAGGCTTTTTACATTTTGTAAGAAATCAATACCTATAAAGAATATCTCCAAAGACAAAAGAATCATAAAAAAATATTTTAGATATTTAGTTAAAATGTATTGTGTAAAAATACTCATTTATTATTCTTTCTTGTAAAATTTGCTTGTACCTCTTCTAATGTGAGTTTTTGCAAAGATTCAATTGATTTTATTATATGTGGTATTATCTCATCTAATTGTTTAAATTCTTCTTGTGAAAAATTACTAAGTACCCAATTTGATACTTGATTTTTATCTTCTGGCTTTCC
>CAYUNC010000223.1:0-1787 GCA_964445915.1 uncultured Arcobacter sp. | reverse complement strand
AGTTTCTATCATTTTTTTATGATTTTTTACTGCTTCTGTTAAACATTCAAAACCACGAACAATTTCATTTCTTGTGCTTTCTACAGCAGCAGCTGGTCTGTTACTAGCTTTTATTAGTTCAACAACTATTCTTGGAAATATTGAAAATAAACAAGCTTTGGTTAATCTTTCTTCACCGGTTACTATATTAGTTTCAATTATTTCTGTCCAACACGGACATCCATTTTCATTATTACATTCAGGGCAATTTTCACATCTAAAAGCATTTTTATAATTCATAATATATACCTCGTGGAAACTCCAGTATTTATACTAGAGAGAAAACGACGATCCTCCTTTTTACTAGAAATTTCCAGTAAGACACCAACAAATATATTTTGTTTTCCACATGAAATACAAAGTTAAAACTATGTGACACTTCGTTCCCACTAAAGTGAGACAGTTCTTTACGAACATCTGCAATCTACAATTTTTAGTCCTTTGAACAAACTATTACATTTATACAAGCAGGTCTCCATGTACCATCAGCAGTAACACCGTGATTATGACCCATATTTCCGCCAGTAGATCCAGTTGTACCAGCAGCCGAAACATAGTAAAGAAAAGATAAACCACCTGCATCAGCCTTTATATATTCAATTGTCGCACTATAAGTATGTGTATGTGATGGAATTTCATCAATAGTTAATGTATGATTATTTGTTGTTATACCTGATATTGTCCAACTACCACTGACATTACCACCAACATACCCGGTAGAACCATCAACAACCCTTAAAACTCTATCGTTGTAAGTTGTTATCATTGTCCATCCAGTAGGAGCACTAGCTTGAAAAAATATCATTTTCGTACCAGAAGTGAACGATTGTGTTCCAGCCACTTGATCATCAACATATTTTTTATGGGCAGTTTGGTAATTACTAGTTGGTGCTGATGATGGTAATACAGGAAACGATGTAAATGTTTTAGTTCCAGCAATACTTTGATTACCAGTAGTTTTTACATAAGTATCAATATTAGTAATACTTATTTGTACATCTTCATTTCCACCATCATTGTATTCTGATATTGTAATTCCATCCCCAGCTCTTAATTTACTATATAAATAATCAGCTGTGGTGTCGTTAGATGTAACTTTTACTTTATAAAGATTACCACCACCATATATACTATCCAGGTAACCTTTTCTTACAGCATGATTATCATGCGTAGGATCAACACTAGGTAAGTATGGTATAGTAGTAAATGTTTTCGTACCACCTATTGTTTGATCATTAGTGCTGTCTATTATAGTAAAATAACTACTTTCACTTAAATTACCAGCACAAAGCAATTCACCAGAAACATAATTAAAACATAATCTTCCTACATCATCAGAATCCCATGTTGGATTTGAACTAACAAGTTGATTTATAAATTTTCCTACCATTGTTATGCCATGATATCGCATATTTTATTTCCTTTTACTAAAAAATAATTTAATTTCTTAATTTGATATCTCTTAAAATGTTTATTAACACAATTTGACTAAAAATTTTTTTCTTATATATATTTATTTATTTCTTATATATAAATTTATAATTTTTTGAATATGTAATATTATATTCTCATTAAATTTTTTTATTAAAACTAACTTTAATTTACCTGTTTAATAAATTTAGTTCAACTAATATTAAAAATACTTAATAACTTATCTAATTTTTGTCAAATATTTATTGAAAATTCGTAGTGTACATTTCTAAATTTAGTATTTAGTTAGTAACTGCCTGCTCAATAATAATAGTTAG
>CAYUNC010000222.1:0-1788 GCA_964445915.1 uncultured Arcobacter sp. | reverse complement strand
ATTACATACTATCAATATACTGATAATATAGTATTTCTATTTTACAATACTATCATTATATTGACATTATAACATATTTGTTGTATACTACTAATTATAAAAATAAAGGAAGTATATAATGGATAAATGTGATGTAATGATTTGGAATAAGAAAATAGGCGAATTATACTATATTAATGATAAGTTAAAATTTACTTATATTGATAAGAAAATACCTTTTGAAATATCTCCACTTCAACTTCACACTGATACTAAAACATATGATTATACTCACTTATTAGCACAAAAAGGGTTAGCAGGAGTATTTAATGATTCATTACCTGACCATTATGGAGAAGGTGTTATGAATAAATATTTTGCATCAAAAGAGCAAGATGTAAATACAATTGATAGATTGCTATTTTTGTCAAATAATACATTAGGTGCAATAACATATGAACCAAGTAATAATGATACTGAAGCAAAAGAGTTTCAATTAGAACTTCATAATATTTATGATGAAATGAAAAAAGTAATTAAACAAAAAGTAAATAGTGATTATGCTGACCTTGAGGTATTGTATAGTTTATTAAAATCTGCATCACCTGCAGGTGGAGCAAAAACTAAAGCAATTATTGGATATAAAGATAAAAATTCACCTGTTTATATTGGAAAGAGAAATAGAGAAATAAATCCTGATTATTTTAATGCATTAATTAAATTTAATACAGGGGAAGATGGTTCAACAGCAGATAATTTAATAACAGAATATGTATATATGAAGATGGCTAAGAAATGTGGAATAAATACTCCTTACAATGAACTAACTAAAGAAAAACACTATGTAATTAAAAGATTTGATAATAATGATGGAGTTATTAATCATATGCATACATTGCAAGGACTATTACATAGTGATTTTGCAACAGCTAGAACAGTAGATTATGTTGAGGCATTTAGAGTATTGGGATTATTAAATACACCTCATGATGATAAAGTTGAATTATTTAAAAGAATGGTATTTAATTTCCTATTTAGAAATCATGATGACCATGAAAAAAATATATCTTTTATTATGAATAAAAATGGTGATTGGAGTTTATCTCCTGCTTACGATATCACATATAATTATAAAGAAGGTGGTAAATTTATAGGAGACCATCAATTAACTTTTAATGGTTTAGTTGGCAATAATGTTACATATAGTACTTTTGAAGATATAGCTAAAATATTTGATATAAAAAATTATAAAGATATTATTGATACTATTCTAAAAAATAGAGAAGATTTGGAGTACTGTTTATTAGAAAATGGTGTCAGTGATGAATATTGTAATTTAGTTGTATCTAAGTGTACAGAAAGGGTACTATAATGATACAAGTAGTAAAACATATAGGATTAATGACAGATAAAGAGATATTAAAACTTATAGGTACTCGTATTAAAGAAGAGAGAATTTCTAAAAATCTAAGACAAGAGGATTTATCTAAAAAAGCAAATATAACTTTAAGAGCAGTTCAAAGATTGGAACAAACTGGAGAAATAAGCTTTGATAAAATAATTTCTATTAGTAGAGCACTAGGAAGATTAGATATTTTTCAAGAGTTTTTTAGTTTTGAGAAAGATGATGATTTGCTAAGTTATGAAGAATATGTAAATAAACAACAAAAGAAAAAAACAGTAAGACTTAGTGGCAAAAATAAAAGTGAGTGGTAAGAGAAAAAAACAATAACATATAAAGTCAATATAATAATAAATAAATTTTAAGATGATATATAGTGATTTTATACTATCCTTTTAAAAAATAAA
>CAYUNC010000221.1:0-1795 GCA_964445915.1 uncultured Arcobacter sp. | reverse complement strand
AAGGACAAAATATGCAAAAAGCAATAGTTACTGGATATAGTAGTGGTATAGGGAAAGCAATTTGTGATGAGTTGGAAAATAATAATTATGAGATTATAAAGCTTACTTCTAGGCTTGAGGATTTGGATGCTCTTGAGAAAGAGGTAAATGGGGTTTTGAAAACTTGTGATATTGATTTGCTTGTTAATTGTGCTGGTGTTGGGATATTTCAGCCTCATGAAGAGATTGGATTGGCTAAGATTAAAGAGCTTATTGATGTGAATTTAACGGCACCTATTGTGTTGTCAAATCTTTGTCTTAGGAGTTTGAAGAAAACTCAAGGGCATATTATAAATATCACTTCAGTTGAAGCTACTCAGCATTCTAAATTTTCTGCTTTATATACTGCTACAAAAAGTGGGCTTAGGGATTTTGGGCTTTGTTTATTTGAAGAGGTTCGTAAAAGTGGGGTGAAAGTTACTTCTATAAATCCAGATATTACACAAACAAACTTTTTTGATAACTTACAGTTTCAACCATCACAAAAAGATGATACTTTTTTATTGGCTTCTACTATTGCTAAGTCTGTAATTCAGATTATTCAAACTGTGGGAGTGGTTACTGATATAACTATACGACCTCAGAAATTTGAGATTAAAAAAAAGTCAAATAACTAATATGCTATAATATATAAATAATAAAGGAAAATAAAATTAAAACAATTTATGACTATAGCTTAAAGCAACTCCAAGAAAAACTAAAACCATCTTTTAGAGCAAAGCAAGTTTATGACTGGCTTTATAAAAAGTATGCGACATCTTATGACGAGATGAAAAATATACCTAAAGATTTAAAAGAGAATTTAAATGTAAACTTCCCTATTGATATTATAAAAGTTATAAAAGTTGAGAAAAGTAATGATGGAAGTATTAAGTATCTATTCCAATTAAAAGATGGTACAACAGTAGAATCTGTACTGTTACTTATGAAAGATAAGCAAAAAGATACTGAGGGAAATATCACAAAAAGTGAAAAATATACTTTTTGTATCTCTACACAAATTGGGTGTAAAGTTGGGTGTAGCTTTTGCCTTACAGCAAAGAGTGGATTTACTAGAGATTTAACTGCTGGTGAGATTGTGGCACAAGTTAGTATGCTAAAAAAAGAAAATCATATCCCTGCTGATAAAAGTGTAAATATCGTTTATATGGGTATGGGTGAGCCTTTGGATAACTATGATAATGTTATCCAAGCAATTAAGATTATTGCTTGTGAAGATGGATTGTCTATTAACACAAGACGGCAAACAATCTCTACAAGTGGAATAAGTAATAAAATAGAAAAGCTAGGGGAAGAAAATCTTGGTGTTCAGTTGGCTATCTCTTTACATGCTGTTGATGATGATTTAAGAAGTGAATTAATTCCTATGAATAAAGCTTATAATATTCAGTCAATTATAGATGCTGTTAAAAAATATCCAGTGGATACCAGAAAAAAGATTATGTTTGAATATCTAGTGATAAAAGATAAAAATGATGATATAAAATCAGCAGATAAATTAAGTAAGTTACTAAGTGGAATTGATGCAAAAGTAAATCTAATTTATTTCAATCCATATGATGGTACACCATATTCGCGTCCTTCAAGAAATAATATGATAAAATTCCAAGATTATTTACTAAGTAAAAATATTATTTGTACTATACGAGAATCAAAAGGCTTAGATATTAGTGCTGCATGCGGGCAGTTAAAAGAAAAAGAAAAAGAAAAAGAAAAAGAGGAAAAATTATAATGTCAATATTAGATATAACAATGG
>CAYUNC010000220.1:0-1797 GCA_964445915.1 uncultured Arcobacter sp. | reverse complement strand
AGTCGTAAAAAAACTTCTAAACTTGTAGTTTGTGATGTTCGAGAGATTCAGCTTGGAAAGTTTGCTTCAACTAAAGTAGTTATCCCTTATGAAGCAAATCTATTATTTCTAAATTCACTTGCATATGTAATTTTAAAAGAAGAACTTTATGATAAAAACTTTATTGATACTAGATGTAAAGAGTTTGAAGATTATAAAAATAGTATTTTAAATGACAAGAGTGCAAACCCTGAGTACTTTAAAGATATTGTAGGATATGAATATTTAGCTGAACAAGTTCCTTTAGTAGCAAGAGAATATGCTACAAGTAAATCTATGATTTTTTGGGGATTAGGAATTACAGAAAATCTTGATGGTAGTTATGCAGTTATGGCAATTGTAAATCTTGCACTTATGACTGGAAATATTGGAAAAGAGGGTACTGGACTTATGCCTTTAAGAGGTCAAAATAATGTTCAAGGTGCTTGTGATGTTGGTTGTTTACCATACTTTGCTCCTGATTATCAAACTCCAAAAGAGATAGGTCTAAAAACTCCTGAGATGATAGATGCTATGCTTGACAATAAACTAAAAGCTCTATTAGTTATGGGTGAAGATTTAGCACATATTCATGCAAATCAAAATAAAATAAATAAAGCACTTCAAAATCTTGAAGTGATTGTAACTCTAGAACTTTTTATGACTGATATTGCTAAAAAATCTGACATAGTTTTTGGTGTAAAATCAGCTTATGAAAAAACAGGTGTTTATGTAAATGCTATGAGAAGAATGCATCTTTCTCAACCATTAGTACAAAATGATTTACCTGATGATTGGGAAGTTATTCGAGATATAGAAAATAAAATAAATGGTGAATTTTTATATAACACAAGTGAAGATGTTTGGAATATCACAAGAGAAGGACTTCCTTATAGATATGGAGGGGCTAGCTATCAAAAACTAATCAAACATAGAAGTAAAGGTATGCAGTGGCCAGTTGCTCGTGTAGATACTCCTATTTTACATACGGAAAGTTTCAGAACTGATGATGGGTTTGGTTACTTTAAATATAATCCATACACTTTAAGAGGACAAATTAAAGAATTAAAAGAAACGAAAACTACACAAAAGTTTTATCTAACAACAGGAAGAGTTTTAGTTCAATATAACAACTCTGCACAATCTGGACAAAGTGAAAAACTAATGAGTAGATACCCTGAAGATGTTGTTTTAGTAAGTCTTGAAGATAAAGAAAAGCTAGGTGCTTGTAAATATATAACAATGACTTCAAAAAATGGAGAAACAACAGCACTACCAACTAAATATACAAAGACTATAAAAAAAGGTACATTGTTTGTATCTTTTCATCATAGTAAATCACATATAAATTATCTATTTGGTGATGAAAGTGATGCAAATACAAAAACTGCTCTATTTAAATCAGTAGAAGTGGAAGTAAAGCCAGCATAAAATGAGTAAAGCAAAAGGTGATTATTTTGAAGACAAAGCTGTAGAGTTTTTATCTTCAAATGGTTACTTTATAGTTGAAAGAAATTATTATGCTAAAAAATTAGGCGAGATAGATATCATTGCTTTAAAAGATGAAGTTTATCATTTTGTAGAAGTCAAAAGTGGAGATACTTTTGAAGCTGTTTACAATATCACACCATCAAAACTACACAAACTATTACGAAGTATCCAATACTATTTAAAAGTAAAAAATCTAGATGTATCTTATTGTGTAGA
This sequence comes from uncultured Arcobacter sp., assembly GCA_964445915.1. GTDB lineage: Bacteria > Campylobacterota > Campylobacteria > Campylobacterales > Arcobacteraceae > CAJXII01. Next base: position 72 of record CAYUNC010000220.1, on the reverse strand, counting down.
TGCAATAATTTTTGCTGGGGAAGAGTTGGAGTATTTGGAGAATATTACGCTTTAAAGCTTAAAGTATGTCAA
>CAYUNC010000219.1:0-1803 GCA_964445915.1 uncultured Arcobacter sp. | reverse complement strand
TGCGGAAGCAAGATTTGAACTTGCGACCTACGGGTTATGAGCCCGTCGAGCTACCGTGCTGCTCTATTCCGCGACTTGTGGATGGGGTACTAGGATTCGAACCTAGGAATGCTAGCACCAAAAGCTAGTGCCTTACCGCTTGGCCATACCCCATTCATTTAAAGCTATTATGCTTTTAAGTGGTGGAATTATAGTAAGTTTTTTTTGATTTGTCAAGGGGTTTTTGGGTTTTTTTCAAAATCTTTTTAATTAAGTAGAAAATGTGAGTGTTTTAGCTAATATGTCATAAATAAAAATTATAACAAAGAAGAGATAATGAACGCAATTCAAAGAGTAAAAGATGCAATAGAAGAGATCAAAAAAGGTAATATGGTTATTATGCTTGATGATGAGGATAGAGAAAATGAGGGTGATTTAGTTTATTCAGCTGCTTTAAGTACTGATAAGCTTGTAAACTTTATGGCAACTCATGCAAAAGGTTTGATTTGTGTAGCTGTTCCTAAAGAAACTGCAAATAGACTTGAACTAAATCCTATGGTAGCATCAAATACTTCATCTTATGAAACTGCATTTACTGTTTCTGTTGATTGTGCAAAAGCTAGTACAGGTATTAGTGCTGGAGAGAGAGATGATACTATTAGAATCTTAGCAAATCCTGTGAGTAAAATAGATGAACTTGTAAAGCCTGGTCATATTTTTCCTTTGATTGCTAAAGATGGTGGAGTATTGGTTCGTACTGGACATACTGAAGGTAGTGTTGATTTATGTCGTTTAGCTGGGCTAAATGGTGAAAGTGTAATTTGTGAAATCATGAAAGAAGATGGAACAATGGCTCGAAGAGATGATTTGGATATTTTTGCTCAAAAACATAATATGGTACAAGTTTATATCTCTGATTTAGTTGAGTATAGATTGGCTCATGAGTCTTTGGTAAAAGAGATTTCAAGTGATGATATAACTTTTTTCAATCATGATGTAACTAAAAAGATGTTTGAAGACCACTTAGGAAATCAACATACAGTTATTCAGTTTGGTGAAGTTCAAGATATTACTTCTGTTAAGTTTCATACTGTTCAACTTGATATAAATTTATTTTTAAATGATTATTTACTTAATTCTATGCTAAAAACAATTAATCATCTACAAGAAAATAATGGTATCTTAGTATTTTTACAAAGTAATGATGAAAAAAATGAAAATATGAAAGACTTTGGAATAGGTGCTCAAATTTTAAATAAACTAGGTGTAAAAAATATAAATCTTCTTACAAGTGGTGGTAAACATTCATTTATTGGTTTAAATGGTTTTGGTCTTACTATAAACGAAGAGATTGAAATAAAAGGGTAGTTTTAGCACTCCCCTTATATAAGTGCTAATTTTAAGCAAAATATAAAAATTCTTGGATATAATCATATCTTAAATTTCAAACATTAATAAAAAAGGACATATATAATATGGCAAAACATGAATTTCAAACAGAAGTAGGGCAACTACTTAAACTAATGACACACTCTTTATACTCAAACAAAGAGATTTTTGTAAGAGAACTTGTATCAAATGCTTCTGATGCTATTGATAAGTTAGAATATTTAAAACTTACAGATGATAAATTAAAAGGTCACGAATCAACTCCACAAATTAATATTAAAATAGATGAAGAGGACAACTCTATAACTATTGCTGACAATGGTATAGGTATGAATGAAGAAGATTTAATCTCTTCTATTGGTACTATTGCAAAATCAGGTACAAAATCATTTGTAGAAGCTATGAGTGGTGATGCTAAAAAAGATAGTAACTTAA
>CAYUNC010000218.1:0-1810 GCA_964445915.1 uncultured Arcobacter sp. | reverse complement strand
AAGAGAAAAAGAAAACTAAACTACATATCAAAAATGGAAAAGCATATTATTATGATTATAATGTAAAAAGTGCTTATGACCCAAATTCACAACCAGCTAATAAAGATGCTGCTGTTCGTATAAAACCAAGAACTGTGCTAGATGCAAATATGCATATTAGAAGTCCTTATGAGAGAGTTCAAATTTCATTAATTGTTAAGCAATTAAGTAAAAAGTTTAAGATTAAATGTTCAGCTTGTCATGATGATTATGCAAATGGTGTAATTGGACCATCACTTCTTGGTAAAGATGCTGATTTTATTTTTAATACAATAAATGATTTTAAAAGTGGTAAGAAATCAAATCCTTTAATGGATGATTTGATTAAACGAATGAGTACAGATGAAATTAGAACAATAGCAAATGAAATATTTAAATTCAATACAGAAATAGAAAAATTAGGAGCAAGAAAATGAAAAATATAATAGCAGGGATATCAACTTTAATAGTAGTAGCACTTATGGCTTTTACTGCATCAAAAGGTGGAGCATATCACGGTGGTGAACACGGTAAAGTTATAGCAGACTTCGGTGATACTATGGGTAACGCTAAAGTTGTTGAAACTCCAAAAGAGAAAGATGATAGAGATAAAGAGATGGATGCATTAGGTGCATTAAGAGATAAAGCTGGAAATGCTGGAGCATTTAAAGTTAGTAATGCTTATAAAAGTAAATGTGCTTCTTGTCACGGTGTAAATGGTAGTGGATTCCAAAATGGTAAAGCTATGATGGGACCAAAAGTTATAGGACAATCTGAAGAAAAACTTGCTAAAGATTTAATTGACTTTAAAGCTGGTAGAAAAGAAAATGTAATTATGAAAGGTTTATTATTATCTCTTGATGAAGCAGAGTTAAGAGAATTTGCTAAAGAAATAAGTGAATTTCCTGCACGATTAGAAGCATTAAAAAATAGCAAATAAGGTCTTTTATGGATAAGTATAACAATAGAGAAACAATAAAGAAAACAACCTTTTGGGACACTTTCTTTGATACTAACAAAGAGGGTAAAACTAAATTTAGCTATAGAATGAAAAGATGGATTTTAGTAATAGCCATTCATCTATTTTTCTTTTTATCATTTTATATAGATTTACAAATGTTAGAAGGAACTTTAAGTGGTTCTAGATTTTTAGGGTTTCATATGATTGACCCTTTTATGACTATTCAGCTATTTGTAGCAACTTATCATCTACCAATTAATATGATAATTGGTACAGCTACAATTGTAATAGTTTATTTACTACTTGGTGGTAGAAGCTATTGTGCTTGGGTTTGTCCTTATGGTATTTTAAGTGAAATTGGTGAAAAATGGCATAATACACTTGTATCAAAAAAGATAATTAAAGAGAGAAAGTTTGACCACAGAGTTAGACATATCTTTTGGTTTATCTTTGTGGGACTATCAGTAGCTACTGGGTATTTAGTATTTGAAACATTTAATGTTGTTGGAATATTAAGTCGTATGGTCGCTTATGGTTGGAGTGTTGCATTTATTTGGGTTGTTGTAGTTTTTGCAATGGAAGTATTTTTCTCAAGACGAGCTTGGTGTACATATATTTGTCCAATTGGTACAACTTATGGTTATTTAGGAAAAGCTTCTGCTTTACGAATAGAGTGGAATGATAATTGTGATAGCTGTATGGTTTGTCATGATGTATGTTTTGAAAATCAAGTTTTAGAGATAACAAAAGCAAAGTATAAAAAACAAATTGATGAAAAAGAGATAAAAACTCAATATATCACTGGTGCAGATTGTACTTTATGTGGTAGAT
>CAYUNC010000217.1:0-1815 GCA_964445915.1 uncultured Arcobacter sp. | reverse complement strand
ATAGTGGAGCTAAAGATTTACAAGTTATTTTAGTAGATGATTTAGTTACTTCAGGATTGACAATTCTTGAAGCAAAGGAAACTTTAGAAAAAAATGGTTGTGAAATTTTATTTGCCTTGACTTTAAGTGATGCTAAAATATAAAAACTGTATAATACTTAATGTGGGATTTATTCTTACATAAAAAAGTAGGAAAATTTATAATTTAATCGGAGTTTGTGAATTAAAATGACACAAGTTATTGATAATCTTTTTTCAAAAGTTAGTTATTGGCAAGATAAAAAATTGCTATTACAAGCCATATCTCCTGATATGTATAATGATAAAAATATATTAATAAAACTTTTAGGCCTATCTTCTGGTGCTGTATCTCAAAACAATGAAGCAAAAAAAGATATGTGGAATCATCAAATTAGAAAATACAATATGGGTGATGATATACTTAAAAATATCAATCCTGATATATTAAAAGATTTTACATTTGCCAAGATGGCTATCGCAAAATATAATAGAACTTATTTGTATTTGCACAAAAGTTTACAAGCAAGCAAAGAGTTAGCAACACTGGCTTCACAGTATGAAATAGATGATTATTCACAAAATGAGCCTATATTGAAATATATGCCAGATTCATTCCGAAATGATGGTGAGATATCTATTATGGCAACGACTAGAAATCTTGAAAACCTTAAATATGCAAAATTATTACAAAGTAACAAATACTTTATAATTGATATAATAAACTTTATATATGAAGATGATAAACGGTACAAAGTTTTAGAATATATAAATCAAGATTTATTGCATGATAAAAGATTTGTAAGTAAGCTTGGGTGTTTCAATGGCTTATGTGAACAATTTAGAGGTGATGTTGTATTTGTATCATATACAATTATCAATGATATAGAAATATTATCAAATGTAGAGATTTTTGATGAACAAATAGTTGCTGCGGGATTTAAAAATAAAATGTACAATGAAAATCCACACTATATATTGTCTAAAATATTTAAATATATAGAGCGATTTAACGATAACTTTGAAGAACTAGAAGAAAAAATAAAAGATAAAAAGCTTTTAAATAGACTATTTTGGGAATTAGGACAAATGGCAACGGAAGATTTTCTTTAAGTCTTTACTGCTTTATTACCAATATTATGATATTCTTATAAATATATTTAAGTAAGGACTTTTTTTGGTTGCAATAGTAGATTATAATATGGGAAACTTAGCAAGTGTTTACAATGCTTGTAAGTTAATAGGTACAGATGCTACAATCGTATCAAATCCAAAAGAACTTCAAGATTATGAAAGAGTTATATTGCCAGGAGTAGGTGCATTTGCTGATGCTATGAAATCACTTGAAACTACAGGTATGTTAGATGCTGTTAAACAGTTTGCAAATAGTGGAAAACCTATGATTGGTATCTGTTTAGGTATGCAACTTTTATTTGAATCTTCAGAAGAGTTTGGAGTAACAGCAGGATTAGGTCTAATCCCTGGAAAAGTTGTAGCTTTTGATAAAAGTAAGATGGATATGGAAGAGCAAAAAGTGCCACATGTAGGTTGGAATAAGTTATTTCATAAAGACAATAAACTTTTTGATAAACTAGAAAATCCATATCTATATTTTGTACACTCATTTCACGCTATTACAGAAGAAAAATATATAATAGGAACTACACATTATGGATATGATTTTGTAAGTGCAGTTCAAAAAGATAATATTTACGGATTTCAACCACACCCAGAAAAGTCGCATGACAATGGGATACAAATACTTAAAAACTTTATGGAGATAAATTAAATGGATATA
>CAYUNC010000216.1:0-1822 GCA_964445915.1 uncultured Arcobacter sp. | reverse complement strand
TCACTAGCATCTCCTCTAGCTTCTTTTGCTATCTCCCAAGATTTTTCTAAATCATCATCAGTTTTTGCAATACTTTGTCCGTGACCACTACTACTCATTACAGGTTTTATTACACAAGGAAAACCTATTTTATTTGCTGAATTTACTAACTCATCAAATGTTGTAACAAACTCATATTTTGAAGCAGGTAATTTTAATTCTTGACAAGCAAAAACTCTTATATTTTTTCTATTCATTGTTTTATTTACAGCTTCTGCATTTGGTATCACATGAAAGCCCTCTTTTTCAGCTTCAAATAATGCACTAATACTAATAGCTTCAATCTCAGGTAAAATAAAATCAGGCTTTTCTCGTCTAATAACATCTAAAACTTCATCTTCATCTTTCATATCAATAACATAAGATTTATTTGCTACAAGATGTGCTGGAGCATTTGCATAGCTATCTACTGCTACTGTTTCTACTCCAAGTCTTTGTGCTTCGATGATTACTTCTTTTCCTAATTCTCCACTTCCTAGAAGTAAGATTTTGATACTATTTGCTTTTAACGGTGCTGGAAATTGCATATTTTAATTCCTTGAGTTTTTATAATTGTATTTTATAATAATTAGGCTTAATATAAATCTGTTTATCTGACTATATCTAAATCTAAAAATTGTAAAAATGAACTTGCTTCATTTTGAGATACTTTAGTTTTTTTAAGATAATTAAATTCAGGATTTATTGAATAATTTGTAGCCATAGATAAGTCTGTAAATGATAAATTTGTATTATCAAATGTTGATTTTAAAAGGTCAGTATCTTTAAAGCTAACTTTCTCTAAATTTGCTCCACCAAAATCAACTTCATTTGCCAAACAAGATATGATATTACAATGCTTTAGATTTAATTTATAAAATGAAGACATATTTATATTTGAATTATAAAAATTCATCTCAAATGGTTTGTCACAAGAAGACCAATCAATTCCAATAGCTTTACAATCTTTAATTGTCACATCATTAAAAGTACTATTTTTTATTTTAAGTAGTGACAAATCACAATTCTCAAAAGTACACTCTCTAAACTTACAATATTCCAATGTAGTTTCATTAAACACACAACTTTTAAATGTACAATTAATAAATTCTTTTGAATTTAAAATTTCTTCTTTTAGATTTAAATCTTTAAATGTTTCATCATAATATTCGTTTTCTATCAATTTCATTTTATTCTATTATTCTCCATAATGTGACCACATTCTAAAAATCCTAACTACATTATCCGTCTGTCTTACTTCATAAACAATTCTATGTTTAATATTTATTCTTCTTGAATAAGCTCCAGCTAAATTTCCTACTAACTTTTCATAAGGTGGTGGATTTTGGAATGGGTTTTTTCTAATTATTTCAATTAGTTCTTTAGCTTTTATTGCTAGATTTGCACTTGATAATTTTTTGGCATCTTTTAATGCCAATTTACTATAAAGTATTTTGTATTCTACCATTCAACAGTTTCACTAAATTCACTATCACTTGCTTTCATTGATTCTTGAATTGAAGATGTCATATTTGGTATAGAATTTAAATACAATGTTTCTTCTATCGCATTCCAATCTTCTTGTGAAAGCATCACTACATTATTTCTTTTTCCAGTTATAAGTACTGGCTCGTGTGATTGTGCTGTTTCATCCATAACATTATAAATATCTGCTCTAACTTGACTTACTGACATAACCTTTGTCATATGATACCTTTTTGTTTATTTTCTATATTGTACTAGATATCGTACGGTTTGTCAAGAGATATATTGAGTTGTTTTATCTTCATTGGTTAAAGTTTTA
>CAYUNC010000215.1:0-1838 GCA_964445915.1 uncultured Arcobacter sp. | reverse complement strand
AAATAACGATTTATATCTGTATATATAAAACCATTTCTATCTATAAATGTAAGGTGTCGCTTTGTTAATAAAGTTGTATCTTTCAGTCCCATAACTGCTAAAACAACTTTTACCCCATCCAATAAACTTTGATGATAGTTTGTAATCTGTATTGCATTTTTATTTACTAGATAAGCACTTCTTAGTTTTTTGTCTGCTGTTGCCAAACCTACAGGACACTGATGAGAACCATTACCTGAACACATTCTAGCTCTAATACACCCTCCACTCATCATAAAACCTCTACCTATATTGATAAAATCAGCTCCAAGGGCTAAAGATATAACAACATCATCAGGTGTTAATATTTTACTTCCTGCTATAAGTTTTACCTCATCTCTAACTTTATACTCTTCTAGTATATTATTTACGATATGAATTGCATCTTTTACATGAAAACCAACTCTATCCATTAGAAACAAAGGAGCAGTAGCACTTCCACCATCTCCACCATCTATATTTATAAAGTCAGGTATTCCAGCTATATTATTCTCTTTTCTTCGTTTCATCTCTATAGCATATGGTTCAATACTTTGTGTACTAGATATTACTATCTTTATCCCTACTGGCTTATGAGATAACTTTTGTAATGTGGCAATAAAATCAAAAAGTTCTTCTATACTTGATGCATAAGGAAATCTATTTGGAGATATTAGTTTTTCATTGGCTTTTACACCACGAAAATATGCGATTGATTCACTTACTTTTTCTTTTGCTAATTTTCCACCTGTTTGTTTTGCACCTTGTGCTAGTTTTATCTCAGTCATACGACAAAAACTTAGTGTCTTTTGGTATCTTATAGGGTCAAAATTACCCTCTTCATCTCTTACCCCATAAAGCCCCGAACTCATTTGAAAAGTTATATCTGGCATATCTTCAGGAACCTCTTTAGGAAAGTTTTCCAAAGGTGCATTCCAGTTTGGTCTATAAAATTCAAGTGTATTATTATCAAAAATATATGTATCTACCTCATGTTTGGCTAATAGCTTATTTCCAAAGTATTTAATAGCATTGTGTTTATTTGTTATACTTTTAATTATGGCAAAGATTGTTTTATCAAAACCAGTAATTCTCACTTTAGTCATATACGAATTATCATGTTTTCTATGGGTAAAAAAGAAATTTGTAGTAAGACTTCCCTCTCCTGTATTTATAGGAAAATTACCATCTTTAGCACCTTTTGTAAATGCTCTTGTACCTTCAGGCGATATAGCACCATCACTCATAGCACTTCTTCCAATAATTGATTTTGATCTAAAAGGATATTTTCTTTTTTTACCAAATTCTATACTAAATCCTTGATCAACCTCATCATCATTTAATGGTGCATTTGCATGTTTTATTAAAAACTTTGGGTTAGATTGTGGCTGTGTTGGAGAAAATGACGCATATCCAATATGCCCGTGTGCAGCATCATATACCCAATCAACTTTATCTTTTGATTCATAAAAATCCTCATCTCCAAAGTATTGTCTAAAAGGTTCTCTTAGTGCTTCAAAAAAATATCTAAATCTTCCTATTAAAGGATAATTTATAAGCAATTGATGCTCTCTTTGTATATATTTATCATATATTACAATAGCTGTAACAATAACCCATCCTATAACTATAAGTATCTCTATAAACATTTCCATTGTAATCCCTTGTTTTTTATTATAGTTAAAATAAGCTATGATTAGCTTATGGTCTTAAATTAACACAATAAACAATAGAAGATTATCCATCATTAAAATGGATTAACTACCTCTTGAGGTGCAAATAAACTATGAGCATTTATACTAAATAAAAAAATACCTAAA
>CAYUNC010000214.1:0-1840 GCA_964445915.1 uncultured Arcobacter sp. | reverse complement strand
GAATATATCAAGTGTAGTAGTACAAACAGTACCAAAGTTTTTAGATGAAGTAGTAAATGCTTTAAAAAATAGTGATGCGTGTGATTATCATTTACATGATCAAAAAGGTAGAATTATCGTTACTATTGAGGGTGAAGATGTATCTGAAGAGTTAAAGAAAATGAAAGTTATTGAAGTTATTCCTCATGTAGTAAGTGCAGAGATGCAAATGGCTTATAGTGAAGATGAGTTAGATGCTAATATGGAAAGATTAAAAAATGCTGATGTAGTACCTAAAATGTTAAATGACGATAGTATTGAAGCTAAAGACATTATCTATAGAGGCGATTTAAAAAAGAAAGACTTAGAAGGTTTTGCTAAAACATTTGATGATGTTTAATCATTATAATTAAATAGATAAAACAAGATTATATATCTTGTTCTATCACTTCTTTAAATCTATTGAAATATACATTTTTAACTTTATCCATATTTCTATATAAACTATTAATTGACAATACACTTCCACCAGTCTTACCAATACAACCATAACTAATACCAATCTTCTCAGTTAAGTCATTAAATGCCTGGATATTATCAGGTTTTACTTCGATAATCGCTCTACTTAATGATTCTGAGAATATATCAATCTCTTTCTCAAATGAAACATTTACTTCACAACCCATATCTCCAACTGAACACATTTTTCCTAATGCTACTGCAATCCCACCAACATTTACATCTTTTGCAGATTCTAAAAGTCCAAGTTTATTTGCTTCAATTATAGTTTCCCATAACATTAATTCTGCTTCAAAATCAACTTCTGGACACTTACCAGCAATTTGACCCTCTATCTCTTTTAGGTATAAACTTCCACCAAATTCACTATATGATTCTCCAACTAAACAGATATAATTATCTTTAGAAATAAAACTTGAACCTAACACTTTATTCATATCATCATTTACACCAACAGTTGCAATTGCAGGAGTTGGAAAAACCCCTACTCCATTTGTTTCATTGTATAAAGATACATTTCCACCAATTACTGGTGTATTTAACTCTTTACAAGCTTTTTTTATACCTTCACAAGCATATTTAAATTGCCACATAACTTCTGGATTTTCTGGATTACCAAAGTTTAAACAATCTGTAATAGCTAAAGGTCTAGCACCAGTCATTGCAACATTTCTTCCTGCTTCCATAACAGCAGCAGCAGAACCCTCTTCAGGGTCAATATAACAATATCTAGTGTTACAATCAGCACTCATAGCTAAAGCTTTTCCTGTCTCTTTAATACGAACAACAGAAGCATCTAAACTTCCTGGTCCTTTTATAGTATTTGTTTGAACCATTGAATCATATTGATTATAAACATAAGATTTATCTACAACTTCTAAACTTCTCCATAATATATCAAAAGCATCTGTCATACTTAGTTCTTTTTCCATTGTAATATTTTCTATATCTTTTAAATATTTAGGTTTAGAAACTGGTCTATCTAAAATCGGAGCTTCTTCTGAAAGTGGTTGGATAGGAATATCTGCAACTAATTCATCATGCCAATACAACTCCATATTTCCAGTATCTGTAACTTCACCAATTACAGCAACACTTAATTCCCATTTTTCAAATATTTTAGTAACTGCTTCTTCGCAACCTTTTTTAGCACAAATCAACATTCTTTCTTGTGATTCAGAAAGCATAAAATCATAAGGTGTCATATTTTCTTCTCTTGCAGGAACTTTATCTAAGTCCATCTTCATACCACTTCCACTTCTTCCAGCCATCTCAAATGATGATGAAGTAAGTCCAGCAGCACCCATATCTTGAATACCAATAATTAAATCTTCTTTAAAAA
>CAYUNC010000213.1:0-1849 GCA_964445915.1 uncultured Arcobacter sp. | reverse complement strand
TAAAGTTATTCAAATTAAAAATTAGGAGAATGATATGGCAGTAATTATTACAGATACATGTATATCTTGTGATGCTTGTTTAGATGAGTGTCCAACAGAATCAATCGTTGATAACGATGAGAACCCAACAGGTGAGGATATTTACTTTGTAAATGCTGATACTTGTGATGAATGTGGTGATGGTGTTCCAGCTTGTGCTGAAGCATGTCCAACTGAAGGTTGTATTGTTTGGGCTGAAAATCCATCAAGCGATGGAGCAACTGCTGGTGAGGCATGTGTAGAAGACTAATTAATTAGTTAGTTTTATACACTTAAAAAGGCAAGAGATTTTTTATCTCTTGCCTTTTTTTTATTTTTTCGTTATAATCTGCGACTTTAATTAAAAATAGGAGAATATAATGGAACAAACATTATCAATAATCAAACCAGACGCAGTTGCAAAAAATGTAGTAGGTAAGATATTAAGTAGATTTGAAGATGCAGGTCTTAGAATCGCAGTTACAAAGAAAATTCAATTAAGTCAAGCAGAAGCAGAAGCTTTTTATGCAGTTCACGCTGAGCGACCTTTCTTTGGTGATTTAGTAGAGTTTATGGTTTCTGGACCAGTTGTAGTAACTGTTTTAGAAGGTAACAATGCTATGCAAGTAAACAGAGATTTAATGGGAGCTACAAACCCTAAAGAAGCAGAAGCTGGAACTATTAGAGCTGATTTTGCTGAATCTATTGATGCAAATGCAGTACATGGTTCTGATTCAGTTGAAAATGCAAATATTGAAATTAACTTCTTTTTTGCACAAAAAGATGTTTGCTAGAAATTAATAAAATCAATGAAAATTGAATTTAGAAAAGCACCACAACAAGAAAAGGATTTCTCCTTAGAAATCGATTCAGTTAAGTTTTGTGGAACTTTTGGTAAAATATCATCAAAGCTAGTAGATATTAAATCTAATATTGATGGGATAGTTGAAGTTAACTGCTGTAAATGTGGTACAAACTTCAATATTCCATTCAATGAAAAGATACACTTCTTAGTAAGTGACGGCATCTACTCATCAAAAGATGAAAGAGATTTAGATAAAATGATTATTGAAGTAGATAATCATATTATCGACTTTGAAGAGATTCTTCAAAGTGAGTTAGAGTCTTTAAGAGCAGATTATCATATATGTGATACTTGTTCAAAAGATGAAACTACAATAGAATTAGAATATTAAATAAAAAAAGGATAATAAAATGGCAGTACCAAAGAGACGAGTTTCACACTCGAGAGCAGCAAAAAGAAGAACTCACTATAAGATTACATTAAAAAGACCAGTTAAAGATACAGATGGGACATGGAAAATGCCTCATATGATTAATCCAACAACAGGTGAATACAAAGCATAATGCTTAAAATTGCAATAGATGCAATGGGTGGCGACAATGGTTGCGAACCTATTGTACAAGGCGTTATCGCCGCTCTTAAAAAAGATAGACATTTTACAGCAATATTAGTTGGTGTAAAAGATGAGCTTCTACCTTTAATTCCTCAAAAATTTGACAAACGAATTGTTATACATGAAGCTAGTGATGTAATTTCTATGTCTGATAGTGCTACTGATGCACTAAAAAGAAAAGAATCTACAGCATATAAAGCTATTGAATTAGTACGAAACGGCGAAGCAGATGCTTATGTTAGTGCTGGTCATAGTGGTGCTTCAATGAGTTTAGCAACTTTGAGAATAGGAAGAATTAAAGGTGTAAGTCGCCCTGCAATTGCAACACTTATGCCAACAACGGATGGAACTACTTTAGTTTTAGATGTTGGTGCAAATGTTGATTGTGATGCAAATAACTTAAAAGAATTTGC
>CAYUNC010000212.1:0-1875 GCA_964445915.1 uncultured Arcobacter sp. | reverse complement strand
CTTTATCCATTTGTTTTATTGCTAAATCCAACGCATTTTTTTGATTCTCATTCATATTTATTCCTTTTTTGTCATATATTTGTGTAATTCTAGCAGAGTTTTTTTAAAAAGTTAAAAAGTATGTCAAATTGACATACTTTTTCATAAATTTGTATCAAAAGTCTATTTTTACTATTATACCTTATTTTTATATTAGATACTTTCAAGGGCTTTTTTGGTATTATCATATCAATTAAACATTTGGAGTTTAGAAAAATGAAAAAAGAAATTTTTATTTTTATTGGTATATTTTTATTTTTAGCAATAGGTATGCATTTTAAAGAGTGGATGAGTCATCCTATTGAACATCTTATTGCACTTCCACATGCTAGTTCTTATGGGCTAGGTTGGGAACACCCTGCTGTATATACTCTTATAATATATCTAATAGTAGGACTTATGAGATTACCATTTAGAAAGAAAAAAAATGAAGAAGTTGAAGAAAATTCACAGGAGACAAAATGAAAAAATTAATAAGTATTGTATTTATTATAGCTTTAGGTATTGTAAGTAGTGGTTGTGCTACTTGGGATGGTATAAAACAAGATTCAAGTGATAGTTGGGATGCTACAAAAGAAGTTATCCACAATGCTACAAGTGATTAGATAGAAGAGTAAACTTACTCTTCTATTCGTATCATTGCTGGAGTTTTTAAAACAACCCCAGAACTTTCTAAAGTTGCTAATGCATCTTTTATATCTCTTTCATTACAAGTATGAGTAGACAATAATAAATTTGCAGTATTTTTATCGCAAGGTTTTTGAAGCATTGTTTTTATAGAGATACCTTTATCTCCTAAAATATTAGCCACTTTTGCTAATACACCACTTTTATCAGCAACTAGCAATCTTAAATAGTATTTTGTTTCTATATCATCTTTTGATGCTAAAGTTAATTTTCCCTCTAGTGGTTTATGAAAACCTAACATTGGAGAACCTTTCCCTTTTCTTGCTATATCTATAATATTTGCAATTACAGCACTCGCAGTTGCATCTCCACCAGCACCAGCTCCATAAAATAATGTTTCACCAACTTTATCTCCAACTACAGAAACTCCATTCATAACACCATCAACTTTTGCAATCATTTCGCTATTTGGGATAAGTACACTATGAACTCTTAGTTCAACTTTATCGCCTTTCATTTTAGCAATACCAAGTAATTTGATAGCATAATTGAATTCTTTAGCAAATTCAATATCTTCTTCAGTAATATTTTCAATACCTTCAATTAAAATATCTTCAGGTTTTGCATCAATTCCATAAGCGATACTTGCTAAGATTAAAAGTTTATGTGCAGCATCAAATCCACCAACATCAAAAGTTGGATCAGCTTCTGCATAACCTAACTCTTGAGCTTCTTTTAAAATTACATCATAAGGTATATTTTCATTTATCATCTTGTCAAGCATATAGTTACAAGTACCATTTATGATACCTTTGATTGATTCAATATGATTTGCACTTAAACCATCTCTTAAAGCATTGATAATTGGAATACCACCAGCAACAGCTGCTTCATATTCAAAAGCAGTATCTCCAGCTAATTCTTGAAGTTCATATCTATGGTAAGCTAATAATGCTTTGTTTGCAGTAACAACAGCTTTACCTTTTTCTAGTGCTTTTTTAACAACTTTATAAGGCTCTTCAACTCCACCCATAAGTTCAACAATAATATCAATAGAATCATCATTTATAAGGTCATCAGGATTGTTAGTTAATTTAATACTAACATCTCTTTTTTTATTAAGATTATTTACAACACCAGCAACTGGTACTATCTCAATACCAGCACGAGCAGTAATAATATCTTTATTGTCTTCTAAAATATTACAAA
>CAYUNC010000211.1:0-1927 GCA_964445915.1 uncultured Arcobacter sp. | reverse complement strand
TCTTTGATAGATTATTTTGTAGCTATTGGGAAACCTTTTTTATTAATCGTTGATGAATCACATGTAAGTTTGCCACAATTTCGTGGGATGTATTCTGCTGATAAAAGTAGAAAAGAAGTTTTGGTTGATTATGGATTTAGACTTCCTTCGGCACTTGATAACCGTCCTTTAAAATTTGAAGAGTTTATTAAAAAAGCAAATAGTTTTTTATTTGTAAGTGCGACACCTGCTGATCAAGAGTTAGAACTTTCATCTGTTGTAGCAAAGCAAGTTATACGACCTACAGGACTTTTAGACCCAACTATTGAGATACTTGATAGTGAATTTCAAGTTGAAAAACTTCACGATGAGATTAAAAAAACTGCTGCTAAAGGTGAGAGAATATTAGTAACTGTATTGACAAAGAAAATGGCAGAAGAACTTGCTAGATATTATGCTGATTTAGGTATCAAAGTAAAATATATGCATAGTGATATTGATGCGATTGAAAGAAATCATATCATACGACAACTTCGGCTTGGAAAGTTTGATGTACTAATTGGGATTAACTTACTTCGAGAAGGTTTAGATATACCAGAAACTTCTCTTGTTGCTATTTTAGATGCTGATAAAGAGGGATTTTTAAGAAGTAAGACAAGTTTAATTCAGACTATGGGACGAGCTGCTAGAAATTCAAAAGGTCGTGTAATTTTATTTGCGAAAAGAATAACAGATAGTATGAAGTTTGCTATTGATATGACAAATGAAAGAAGAGAGATACAAGATGCTCACAATAAAAAGCACGGTATTACTCCAACTACAACTATACGATCACTTGATGAAAGTTTAAAACTTGAAGAGTATGATGAAACAGCACTAAAACAACAACGAATTGAAAAGATGCCAAAAGGTGAGCGACAAAAGATGGTAATAGAATTAAATCGTGCTATGACTAAGGCTTCTAAGGATTTGAATTTTGAGGAAGCTATTCGGATACGAGATGAGATTGATAAGATTAAGAAGTTGTAATATTTACTTTATTTGTCATTCTTTATTCCATAATTTAAATCATCCAAAAATCTAGGATGATGAAAATGTAATTTCTTATCACAACCATTTGATACCACAGATTTATTTAAAACAATCTCACCAATATTTGACCAGTTTTTCTTTTCATCTATTATTTCATTTGCTACAAAAATATTAAATATCAACTTATCATTTTCTTTTAAAGTTAGCTCATCTCTAAAATCTATCTTAGGTTTTATTTGTACATCATCTTTATTTTGCAATTCTAATTTTAACCATTTTGGAGTTATAATATTTTTATCAGATTTTTCACCTAATTGAGATATTTCATAAAGTTGTCTTATAGTTGGGTTTTTGTCAGCATCTTTAAATGCAGATGCAACTTTTATAGAATAAAGTATATTACCAAAAACACTAGATGTTAAAGATACAGGTGGCTCATTTAGTAGTGATATATCTTTATAATATTTTGTATCAGTCCCACCTAAATCATCTATTAAAAAGAAGTTTGCAGTTGTCTGCTCATTTACTTTATCTTTATCTAAAGTTGGAAATAATTTACCAGCAAATCCCAAAGCTCTAGTCTCTCCACTTTTTGTATTTGACATTGCAGATGATGCTCTTGCTATTATCAATGCTTTGCTATTTTCTTTAAAGTAACCACTATAAATATTTGGTTTATTGATATTCCAAGTACCTTGAAAACAGATACCATTTGGATGTGCTAACTTATCAAAATCTTCTAAAATATCACTTTTATTTTCTAGTGTTCGCTTTGCATCTTTTGATATTATATCTTCCATATTAGTATAAAGTTTAGTATATCCAACAGTTTTTTGTGGAAGTTTATCGTAAGGATTAGAACTAGTTTTATCCCAAACTTCATTGAAAGTATATTGTTTAGTTTTTGTATCCATTG
>CAYUNC010000210.1:0-1959 GCA_964445915.1 uncultured Arcobacter sp. | reverse complement strand
ACTTCTAAAAGCAAAAGATGTATGTACTCCCGTAGTGTAGCCTTTTTTAAGTTTGTGTGTCATAGTGGCATTATATCAAAATATCTATTTAAAAAGTATGTCAAATTGACATACTTTTGCTAGCTTTATATTTTTAATGATACAATACACTATGAAAAAACAACAAATACTAAAAGAATATTTCGGATTTGATAGCTTTAGACCTATTCAAGAAGATGCTATTAATCATATATTAGAAAACAAAGACCTACTTACTATTTTGCCAACAGGAAGTGGTAAATCACTTATCTTTCAGCTTCCAACTCTTATGATGAATGGAACTACAATAGTTATATCGCCACTAATAGCCTTAATGCAAGACCAAGTAGTTGGATTAAATGTGAATGGTATAAGTGCTAAGATGATTAGTTCTTCAAATTCTAATGAAGAAAATAATCAAACTTTTAGTGAATTATTAAATAATAAACTAAAGTTTTTATATGTAGCCCCTGAACGATTTACAAATGAATACTTTTTAAATCAACTATCAAAGATAAATATTAATTTTTTTGTAATAGATGAAGCTCATTGTGTGAGTGAATGGGGTCATGAGTTTCGTGCAGATTACCAAAAACTTGGATTACTTAAGCAAAACTATCCAAATACACCAATATGTTGTTTTACAGCAACAGCTACAAGAAGTGTAGAGCAAGATGTGTTAAAGACTTTGGATATTGATACTACAAATGTTTTAAGAAGTAAGATACAAAGAACAAATCTAATCATAAGAAGTCAAAAACGACTAGGAAATGGACGAGACCAAGTTAGTACTTTTTTAAATACTCATAAAGATGAGTGTGGTATTATTTATTGTTTTACTAGAAAAGAGACTGAGCAGTTATCTCAACATCTAAATACTAAAGGCTTTGATACTTTAGCATATCATGCAGGACTTCCTTCTGCTCAACGAGATGATATATTTACAAAGTTTAAAAATGAAGATGTAAAAATAATTGTTGCAACTATTGCTTTTGGTATGGGTATAGATAAGGGAAATATTAGATTTGTACTTCATACTTCTATGCCTAAAACTTTGGAAAATTATACACAAGAGATTGGTCGTGCTGGTCGTGATGGCTTAAATGCAGATGTTTTAATGCTGTATTCAAAAGCTGATGAGATAAGTAAAAAGATTTTCATTGATGACTTGCCACAAGGTACATACAAAACGAATAACTATAAAAAATTAGAACAGATGTATAGATTTTCTATTTCATCTAAATGTAGACATAAGTTAATTGCAAATTATTTTGATGATGAGATTGAAGATTGTGAAGCTATATGTGATAATTGTTTGGGTGGAGATATCCAGTTCCAAGATATTACTATTGAATCACAAAAGTTTTTATCTGCTGTTTTACGATGTGAACAAAGATTTGGTCAGGTTTATATTATAGATATTTTAAGAGGTTCTAAGGGTAAAAGAATCTTAGACTTTGGACATAATAATCTATCTGTTTATGGAATAGGTCAAGACTTTACTAAAGAACAATGGGGTAGCGTAGTAGATACTTTACTTGATATGGAAGCTATTTATATTGATGGTGAGTTTAGAGTTATTAAAATCACTTCATTAGGGCAACAGATACTAAAAAAACAAATAACAGTACAAGTTGATGCACTAAATTTAGTAGTGACAAAAACTTATAATAAAGAGTATAAAAAAGATATTGTTATAAATGAGTTATTTGAACAATTTAGAACATTACGAACTTCATTAGCAAAAAGTGAAAATGTTGCTCCATATATGATATTTAGTGATAAAGCACTAGATGAAATGTCTAAGAAACTTCCTTTAAGTGATGAAGCATTTTTAGATATTACAGGAGTAGGGCAGATGAAATTAGAGAAATATGGTGAAGTTTTTATTGAACTTTGTAGTCAAATAAAAAGTTCTAATAGTTAAACTTATTATAATAA
>CAYUNC010000209.1:0-1986 GCA_964445915.1 uncultured Arcobacter sp. | reverse complement strand
TCATATATAAATGTAGTTGGATAAGCTGCTATTTTAAATTCAGTAGAATAGATTGAGTCTTGATCATTAACTACCTTGAACGTAAACTCATTCTCATCTAAGTAATCCCTAACATCTTTATTTGAACCAGAGTTAACGGCAATTGTAACAACATTATATTGTTTAGATATGCTCTCTATATTTGAAGCTTCCAATTTGCAGGTGGGACACCAAGTAGCCCAAAAATGTATTAATACTGGTTTGTCATTTTTAAATGAATATATTTCATTGTCCATGAGGGTTACAGAACTGAGTTCAAGTGCTTGTGAGTTT
The DNA here is from genome assembly GCA_964445915.1 of uncultured Arcobacter sp. Taxonomy (GTDB): domain Bacteria; phylum Campylobacterota; class Campylobacteria; order Campylobacterales; family Arcobacteraceae; genus CAJXII01. The sequence goes on along the minus strand of CAYUNC010000209.1, from coordinate 1,674 downwards.
AAGTCAGAGCTCTTATATAAACTAATGATGTTTGCAAATATTGTCATTACGATGACAAAAATAGCAATTTCTTTGAGATAATGTTTTACTTTATTCATATATTCACCTATTCATTTTATGTAATTATAGTAGTATTTATCATTTTTATTATAATATACAAATATAATTTAATTTTACTAAGGAAAACATATATGTATAAAATATTTACTTATTTAGTCGTATTACTACTGCTTGTTGGTTGTACTGCACAAAATGCACCTCAAGTTGAAAAAGAAATGAAAGATATCAAGACGCAGAATGCGAAAGTAGCAAAAATAAAACAAGATGAAGTTAAAAAAGCAGAATCAAAATATAGAATGTTTCAAACTGTAGATAAAAAAGATGCTATTCTAGTTCAAAAAGGTAAAAATAAGCAGTCTTGTGTGATTTGTGGAATGGATTTGATTAAGTTTTATAAAACAAGCTATTCTGCTACTTATAATGAAAAAGAGTATCAATACTGTTCTCTTCACTGTTTATCAGATCATTTAGGTGAGGGTATAGAGCTTAAAAATCCAAAAGTTGTTGATGTGTCAACTCTAAAGTTAATACCTGTTTTAGAAGCTTATTATGTAGTTGGTAGTAGTAAAAAAGGTACTATGAGTAAGGTGAGTAAATATGCTTTTTCTAGCTTAAAAGCTGCCGAAATATTTCAAAGTAAGTATGGCGGGGAAATTATGGATTTTTATGGAGCGCTAGAAAAAGCGAAAGAAGATTTTAAACACTATAGATAATTAAATTATAAGGGAGATAAATCACTTTAAATTAAATTGTGATTTATAAGCCTCTTCGAGAGTCATTGACTTATCTTTATACTCAATAATATCTCCAATCTCTATCTCAATAGTTCTCTCAACCTTACCATCTTTTAATGATGACATAAGTTGTTCATTGGCATTTGAACGTATATAGACTGGAAGCATGTTTAGACGATTTTTAATTGCTATTATTTGAGAGCCACTTTTAAACTCCCCAAGATCATTCTCACTTTTATTACGAGTACCTTCTGGAAAAATAAAAATAGAATCTCCGGCTTTTGTACACTGTTTAATATCACTGAAAAAACTACTCATATTTGATTTTTCTCTATCAAGTAGCACTGCACCACCATTCCTTACAAAAACACCAAAAAAGAAAGAGTTATAGAGTTCTTTTTTTGAAATCCAGTGACCAAAGAGAGAGGTGTGTTGTAATGCTAACTCAACTATTAGGGGATCAATAACACTTCTATGATTCGATACAACTAAAAACTGACCATCTTTTGGAAGCTTCTCTTCATTGATTACTTTAATATTTAACTTGAGTTTTCCAAGCAGTGTTTTTGCATAAGAGATTCTAAGGGATTTTTTTTCTTGAGAAGTGGTTGCTTTTTTTAGTTTAAAACCGTAGTAGTTAGTAAGATATGTGGCATATATTGCCATTTTTATTTGATTAAATGTCAAAGTGATTCCCCGAATTAGATGGGATATTGTACAGTAATCTTTTAAAATTTTTTATGAAAGGGCTTGAGAGAGAGTATTACTACTCTCTCTCAGCATCGATAATATCTTCGAGAGATATCTTGGTATATAAACCTTACTCTATCTCAGCGTCGATAACGTCTTCGTCATCTTTTTTCTTTTTAGCATCAGCTTG
>CAYUNC010000208.1:0-1995 GCA_964445915.1 uncultured Arcobacter sp. | reverse complement strand
GGAAATTCTTGAAAAAGCAGAAAGTTTAGCATTTAAAGATGAGATGCCACAAAGATTGTAAAAGATTCTATAAGATAAGTTAGCAACATAAGAATTTAATTAAAGGGTATAAAATGTCAAATAAAGAAGATAATAGAATTGATTGGTTTGTAGGACAAATATTTAAATCTAAGTTTTTTAAAATTAGTACTGTGCTGAGTTTAATTATCTGGGGAAGTGTAGGATATATCATTATTGAAAAGCCTGAACTTATTGGAGAAGTTTTAAATAAAATAAAAGGCGAGAGAGTTTCGTATTATGGAACTAAAATAGAGGGGTTAAACAAGGTAATACTTTTAGGAGATATTGATAACACTGCTAAAACATATCTTGATAAGCTAAAAAAAGGTGCTAACAAAGAAGAGCTTCATAAGAAGATGTGTATGGCTAGATTATTAAATAGTCCTTTTGTTGGAACAATTAAAGATGAATTTGTTTATGATGCATTACGAAATGATTACTTATATGTTTGTACATTTAAAGATGATAATGTAGAATTTTTAAAAGGTGAAAGACGAGAACATATCTTAAATAAAGAGTATAAAGTACAGTTAATAAGAATAAGTAATACCGACAAAATGATAGATGAAAAAAATATAATTCGTTATGGTAACAATATAGATGAGATACTAATGCCACTATGGAAACATAAAATCAATAAAACCATTAGCAGAACAGATTATGAACTAGATGAATTTTTTGAGAAGATAGTAACATTAAAAGAAAGTGATAAGTATATATCTAATACGAGTACTGTATGGAAAGATAAAGATTTTAGAGAATTAAATAAAATTCACTATAAGCTTAATCGTTTACTTACTTTATATGGAGAGCGTTACACATTAGGTGAATCTGTAAAAAGTAATTTTGATAATTATCCAGATAACCTAATGGATATATTAAAATTCCTAGCGATAGGAGTTGAAAGCAATATAACTGGTTCTGATTTATCTTATTTTCAACGTAGAAATTAACCTCCGTGCTTAGGTAAATAATGATGAGTAAGTAGCATTAATAAACTATTAATAAGACTATTACTGAAATTTAGATATTATCTCTTTTAATAAAACAATAAAAGAGAAAAATATGTCAATAAATTTTAAAGAATTAGCAAATAAATATCAAACTCCATATTATGTATATGATTTTGACTACATCACCACACAATACCAAGAACTAAAGAGTGCATTTAAAGCAAGAAAATCTTTGATAGCTTATGCTGTAAAAGCAAACTCAAACTTAAGTGTTATCAAACATTTAGGAGATCAAGGTGCTGGTGCTGACTGTGTTAGTATTGGTGAAGTAAAACGAGCTATTAAAGCAGGTATTGCTAAATATAAGATTATTTTTTCAGGTGTTGGTAAAACTGATGATGAGATAAGACAAGCTTTAGAACTTGATATATTGATGATAAATGTTGAGAGTGAAGCTGAACTTCATAGAGTTGATACAATAGCCCAAGAGCTAGATAAAATAGCAAGAATTTCAATAAGAGTAAATCCAAATGTTGACCCTCTGACTCATCCTTATATCTCTACAGGGTTACATGAAAATAAATTTGGTGTAGATATAAATACTGCCAAAAGAATGTATATTTTTACAAAAAATAGTAAATTTCTTGACCCTGTAGGAATACATTGTCACATAGGTAGCCAGCTAACTGAACTAGAGCCTTTAAAAGAAGCTATCAATATTTTAGCTGACTTAGTACGAAATATAAAATCAGCTTTAAAAATAGAGTTATCATTTTTTGATGTTGGTGGTGGACTTGGTATCGTATATGATGATGAAACTCTAATAGATACTTATGATTATACTCAGATGATTATGGATAGTTTATTTGGACTTGATATTACTGTTGTTTGTGAGCCAGGAAGATTTATCGTTGGAAATAGTGGAATATTTGTAAGTAAAGTTTTATATGAAAAAGTAAATGGAGATAAACGATTTGTAGTT
>CAYUNC010000207.1:0-1997 GCA_964445915.1 uncultured Arcobacter sp. | reverse complement strand
TATATACTAATCTTCCCCAACAATCTCACAAAGCGATTGGATAAATAAATCATTATCATTCACACAACTACAAACTCTATAATCCCTCAATCCAATATCTTTAGCAATCTCTCTATACTCAATATCAAGTTCAAAAGCTGTTTCACTATTATCAACTATAAATGAGATAGGATAAATTATCACTTTTTTATTTTTAAAATATTTTAATGTATCATCAAGACTTGGTTGTAGCCATTTCATTGGTCCAACTTTTGATTGATAAGCTAAGTTTATAGATTGAAAAGTTGTTGCATAGTGTGATAACTTTTCTTTTAATATCTCTATATGTTCTTCTATTTGTGTTTGGTATGGGTCACCTTTTTTGATTATCTTTTCAGGTAAGCCATGTGCTGAAAAAATAAGATGAAAATCACTATATTTAGCTTGAACTTTTACTATCTCATTACAAATTGCTTGATTGTAAAGTTCATTTTTATAAAATGGCTCTATTACTTTAATATTTAATTTATCTTCTGCATGCTCTATAAAATCTTCAACACTTGACTTTGTAGTTGTAGTAGAATATTGTGGATAAAGTGGCAATAATACAACATCTTTTATATCTTCTTTTTCAATTCTAGCTATTGCTGTTTGGGCAAATGGAGAAGTATATCTCATAGCTGTAGTTACAAAGTACTGAGGCAATTGTTTTTGAAGTGCCGATACTAAAATATCTGTTAATTTATGAAGTGGTGACTCACCACCTATAAGTTCATAATTTTCCCAAGCTTTATCGTGTCGCATCATAACAATAAGTGAAGCAACCATAGAACGGATTGTGTCATTTCCAATGCTTAGTATATTTTTATCATTAAACATATTTAATAAAAATGTACCTAGTTCATCTTTATTTCTTGCTCCACCCATATTTAATAATACTAATGCTTTTTTTGCCATTTTATTCCTAAGTTATTTATCTATATTTATTATTGTTTTACTACACCATGAAGCTAGATGTTCATCATGTGTAATTAGAAGTATTCCAAATCTATCTAGAAATTGTACCAAAAGTTGCATAACTTCTAGTGCTATTACATTATCCAAAGCACTTGTTGGTTCATCAGCTAGAACTAAATCAGGCTTCATCAAGATTGTTCTTAATATACTACATCTTTGTAGTTGTCCACCACTTAATTCGTGTGATTTCTTATCTAGTAGTTCTTTATCTAAAGATAGTTTATCACATATTTCATCTATCTCATCTAAACTATCAACAACATCTTTTATCTGTTCTATTATACTAAAAGATGGATGAAAAGAACTATATGGGTCTTGAAAAATTTGACTTATTTTTTTAACTTCTATAGTTCCACTAAAAGGTTTTAAGTTTTTGCAAATAAGTTCAAAAAGTGTAGTCTTACCACTACCACTAGCTCCAACTATAGATACAACCTCCCCTTTGTCTAAATTACAAGAGAAATTATCATATATTAGATTGTTTTTTTGATATCCAAAAGTTAAGTTTGAAATTTTTAATACATTATTTTTCATTAATTTCATTTTACAATAATATTTATATAAATAAACTTCACAATTAATTCACAATAATAGTATAAAGTTTCATTATGTAAGAAAAAAGCAAAGAAAGAAAAAATTTACTTTGGATTATAAGAATAACTAAAGTTAAGTCGTTGTAGAATACTTACGAAATAAAAAAACAGGAGATCAAATATGAAAAAAATCGTATTAGGAACATTAGTATTAGGTGTAGCAGCATTCGCAGCAGTAAATTTAGGAGCTTGTAAAGGTTGTCACGGTGCAAACTTTGAAAAGAAAGCTTTAGGTAAATCTAAAATTGTTAAAGATATGACAAAAGCTGAAGTTTCTGCTTCTATGATAGGTTACAAAGATGGTACTTATGGTGGTCCAATGAAGGGTGTTATGAAAGGTCAAGTTGCTAAATACAGTAACGAAGAACTTTCTTCAACAGGTCTTGGTAAATAATTAACTTTTAGTTA
>CAYUNC010000206.1:0-2002 GCA_964445915.1 uncultured Arcobacter sp. | reverse complement strand
ATCAATAGATGATGGTGTGAAAAGTTTAGATGAAAGTATAAGCTTAATACGCCAGTTTAAAGAGTGTGGTTTCAAAAAAATAATTACAACTCCTCATACAATGTCTCATCGTTATAGAAATACTAAAGAGACTATATATGAAGGATATGAGATACTTAAAAATGAACTTGCCAGATTAGAAATAGATATAGAGTTAGAGGTAGCATCAGAGTATTATCACGACCAACACTTTTTAGAGTTAATAGATAATGGAGAAATACTTACTTTTGGAGATAAGTATGTACTCTTTGAATTGTCATATAATGTGAAACCATTTATGTTAGAAGAAACAGTCTATAAGCTTAAAGAAGCTGGATATAGACCAGTTTTAGCACATCCTGAGAGGTATGTTTATTATGATAGTGAGAAAGACTATAGAAAGTTAAAAAATATGGGACTATTTTTTCAGATTAATATGATTTCAACACAAAATTTTTATGGCAAAAAGGCTAAAAAAGCAGTTGAAAAAATTATTAACTTAGGTATGGTCGATTTTATAGGGAGTGATATTCATTCACAAAAATATATGGACACCTTTAAAAAATCACTTTCGAGTAGTACCTACTTAAAGATTATGACAAAAAATAGGATTCGAAATAATAGTTTAAAATAGAATTCTTACTTTATAATTCTATTTTATCTAATAAAATGAATTTAAACTTATACTTGGATTCTTCAGAACCAATAGTGATAATATCTCCATCTTTTAGTACAGATGTAGAAGGATGATTATCCCCTCCAATTTGAATCTGATTAATAAGGCTACCACAAAAACTACCCCTATCTTGTAGTGTAAAGCCATTAGCACCATCACTTACTATACTACAATGTTCTCTAGATATTTGAAGGAATTCTCCATTGTCAAGTAGATAAATATCATTATTTGGCTTATGACCAAGTCCATGTCTTTCTTGAATGACGATTTTTTCATCAAGATACTCAACTCTCGCTTCTCTTCCAATTTTGAATGGATAGTTATAGATAGGTATAATGTCTTGATTGAAAGATCTTTGTAGAATAGTATGTTTAGCTTCACCTGTTACCGCTTTTAAAATAGCTTTTGGTATCATACTTCGGAGAAGTTCTTTTTTTTCATCATTTAACATATTATTATCCTCTATCTTGGTAGTATTTGGAGTTTCCATAGCCGTAAGCATAGTTTGCACCATAGCCATATCCCGAATCAAGACTGGTTGCATTTAAGATAATACCCATTCGATTTTGAGAGTAATCTTTGGCTATTCTATCTATATTTGATACAAACTCTTTTCTTGTATATTGTGCTCTAACTACCGCAAATGATATATCTGAATAATTCATAATTATTGCTGCATCAGTAACAAGTCCAATTGGCGGTGTATCGATAATAATATAATCATATTGCCTTTTTAGAGTTTCTAGAAGTTTTGTAAAGGTTGTAGAGAGTATTAACTCAGATGGATTTGGAGGTAATGAACCAGTTGTTATAATATCAAGACCATATACATTAGTTTCTTTTATTACTTCTCTGAGGGTATATTGCATTGTAAGGTAGTTTGACATTCCTATGTTATTTACTACATTAAATTCTTCATGCAAAGATGGACTACGCATATCTAAATCAAGAACGATAACACTTTTTTCCCCTCTGGCTAATACTTCAGCAAGATTAGCTGTAACTGTAGTTTTACCTTCCCCTGATACTGAAGAGGTAATTGAGATAATATTATTATTCTCATTTCCTGGTAAAAATTGTAAATTTGTACGTATACTTTTAAAAGCTTCCATATAGATATTTTTCGTAATCTTGTCTTTCTTGTAGGGTATTGAACCATAGATAGGGAGAGAAGTTAATTTTTGAACTTCTTCGGAATTTTGTATAGTATTTATTAAAAATGCTCTAAAGAAAGCTAAAGATATACCTACTATTAGACCTAAGATCAAACCAACTATTACTATTAGCATTCTTTTTGGTTTTATAGGT
>CAYUNC010000205.1:0-2033 GCA_964445915.1 uncultured Arcobacter sp. | reverse complement strand
TCAGGTTCACTAAAAAGATAACCTTGAGAAAAATCGATACCTAGTTCTTCTACGATTTTTTGTACTGCTTTGGAATGTACAAATTCAGCGATACAAGGGATATTGGCATTACTCGCAAAATAAGCAATCGCACGAGTAATTTCATAGCTTTTAGGATTGGTATCAATATCTTTGATATATTTAGCATCAATTTTCAAAAAGTCAATGTCTAAATCTAAGATACGCTCAAAGTTTGAGTACTCTACTCCAAAGTCATCAATAGCTAGTGAATATCCTTCTCTCTTAAGGGTATTAAGCTGTTTGATATGATTTTTCTTACCTGTAGCACTTACTCCTTCTAAAATTTCTAAAATCACACGAGATGGTTCAATATTGTACTGCGTTGATTTTTCATCTAAATAAGCGATTAGATAGCTTCTTGCTAAATCATCTTCGGTGATATTAATAGAAAAAGTGTATGCGTTATTTTTCATAGCAGCAAAACTCTTATCAATCATAATTTTTGTAATTTCAGGTAGCATCCCAGAGAGCTTCGCAGGCTCTAAAAAGAAAAAAGGTGTAATAACTTTAGAATCTTTTTCAATACGTGCCAAGACTTCAAACTTTGTAATTTCTCCAGTTTGATTGTTTCTTATACCTTGAAAGTAAGGTGTTAGCTGATCATTTTTTAGTGCATCATGCAAGATGTTATTATAAGTAATAAACTCTTCTCTTTGCGATTGATCAATAGTGTCTTCATTAGCATTAAAAATATGGTATCTGTTTTTACCATTATCTTTAGCTTGTTTCAGTGCTAAAGCAGCATTTTGTAAAAGTGAAACATTGCCATAAGCTGCGCCATAGGTAAAAGTGATGTTTAAGGCGATATTATTAATCAATATTGTTTTGTCATAGAAGTAGTTTTGAATACTCTGTATTTTTTCAAGCTTATTAATTTTACTGCTGTAGTAAAGTGCAAATTCATCAGAACTTATTCTAAATATGATATCAGCTTGAGTGATATTCTGTAAAATTTCTGCAACATTTTTTAAAAGTTCATCACCAATATAATGTCCATAAGAGGTGTTAACATAACTAAAGTTATTAATGTTTAAGAGTATAAGAGTAGCAGAATCCGTCTCTTTGTGAATATGCTCTAAATATGTTTTATTGTAAAGAGATGTAAGAGAATCATGAAACGCCATATATTCAATCTCTTTTTGAGACTTTTTTAATTCAGTTATATTGCTAAAAATAGCCATATAATTCTCTGTCTCATTATTAATTTCATTTTTTAAAGCAGTGATACTCATCCACTCATGGATTAGACTTCCATCAGCACATTTGTTAGTAATCTCACCCCTCCATGTTCCTTTTGAATTCAACTCTTTCCACATATTTTTATACAATTCATTACTGCTGATTTCTGATTTTAAATAGCTAGGGTTTTTTCCTAAAATATCTTTATCGCTGTATTTGTAAATATCTTTAAAAGCCTTATTGACTTCAATGACATTATTGTCTCTATCTGTGATTATAATCCCCTCAGCAGAGTTTTCCATAGCCGTTGAAAAAAGTTTAACGCGAAAGTTTTTTTCTTTGTTTTCAAGAACTAAGCTAACAATTGAAGAAGCAGTTTCTAGAAGTTTTTTGTGAAAAGGTGCAGGCAAACGATGTTCAAATGAAGAGAGTGCAAAAGTACCCATTGCTTTTTCAGCTTTGTCTTTAACGGGCATTGACCAGCAAGAACATATGTTGAAATCATAAGCAATTTGTCGTATATCAGTCCATTTATCATCATGAAAGGTATCTTGAACATATTGAGCTTCATTTCTAAAAACAGCATTTCCACAAGAACCACCACCTGGTCCTGGTTTTAATCCTTTTAGTGCTTCATGACCAACTTCTGGAATAGTAGGAGCACTTATAACATCCATAAGTCCACTATCTGAATCTAAAAGCATAATTGATGCAACAGAATTAGGAAGAAGCTTTTCTGCCATCTGACATAAATGGGCTAAAATGGCATCAGAATCATGCCCTTGTGCAAGCAT
>CAYUNC010000204.1:0-2036 GCA_964445915.1 uncultured Arcobacter sp. | reverse complement strand
TATAAACTTCTTTTACTATATTTATCTCTTCATTACTTCCAAAAAAACATGGACTTGTATCGTGAATATGAGTTGTAGGAATATCTAAAACTCTTTGCTTACTGTCTATTGCTTGACCACCAGCACACTCATAAGTAAATGCAAAAGGGAATACTTCAAACAGTTGTCTCAGTTTTCCTTTTGGTAAATCAGTAGTGCTAGGATATGAAAACAATCCACCACCTTTTAAAAGTATTTGATGTAAATCTGGAACCATTCCACCACTATATCTTAGTCTGTATCCAGCTTTAAAGAAATCATCAATCATAGTCTTATGATGTGGTAACCAACAAGCTTGTGTACTTCCTGGAGCTTGTAACTTACCTTTTTCATTTAGTTTAATATCTTGAATATATTCAAACTCACCTTTTTGCAATCTATACATTTTCACTGACTTTCCATCAGCAATTACAAGTTCAACTCTTGGTCCAAATACTACATAAATAGATGCAACAATATTTGCTCCAGTAAAATCATTTTCATAAATACCATAAATAGAACCAACAGATAAGTTTACATCTACTAAACTACTTCCATCAAGTGGGTCATAAGCGATATAATATTTTCCATCTTCATTTACTTTTACGATATTTTCTTGCTCTTCACTAACTATCTCTTTAACACAAGAAAGTTTTTTAAATTCAGCTTCAATTACAACATCAGATTGAATATCAAGTTTTAACTGAGTATCACCAGTGCTATTTTGATTGTCACTTTTTGCTGTATCTCCAGCTTCTATAATATCTTTTATCTCTAAAGTTGCTCTTTTTATCGCTTCAATTATATCGTTCATCTATTTATACCTTTTTCGCATTTTCTTTTATCCAAGCTACTATTTGCTCAGGATTGTTTAAATCTAAAACATTCATACCATCTGGAATAGTCTTTGTATCAATCGTATCATCAATAGCAAGTGTATCACTTACATCAAAATAGTTTTCATCTAACTTATTTCTACTAATACAAATTCTTGGAAGTGGAAGAGTTTTTAATCCCTCAACTAATAAAAAATCAAAATCTTTAAAAATATCAATAAGCTCATCAATACTAGAAGTTTGTTTTTTAAAATATGTAGTTTTATTAGGACTTACAACTGCTACATCAGCACCAGTTTGAGAAAATTTAAAACTATCTTTTCCCTCTTTATCAAATATTGCTTTATCTTTTGGGTCATGCTTAACTATTGATACTTTATAGCCACTATCTTGTAGTATATTTGATATTTTAACTATTAAAGTTGTTTTCCCACTATTTGATGGTCCTGTAAATGCTACTGCTAATCTTTTATATTTATTGTTTATCATAGTGGTATTTTATCTAAAATATCATATAATCCCCATTATAAAATTAAAAGGAAATTTCTTGTCTCAAAAAATATTATCTATTATATTAATTCTAACTATTTTTACTGGTTGTCAAAGTGGTTTAAGTGTTTTTGATAAAACTGGAACTGCATATGAAAAAGGGCTACAACATACAAAAGTAAAGCCATTGATTTTTGAAAAAGATACAAAAGCAATTATAAATATAACATACTTAAATACTCTAAATCCTACAAAATGGGATAATGAAAATCAAAACTTTTTAATTGGTATCTATATACCAAAAAATGACAATACTAAAAATAAACAATTTTTACAAAATTTTGAATATAAATTAACAATGAATGACAGCGAATATACTGCATCAAGATTGATATTAGATGATGAAACACAATATTCGATTATACCTTTAAAAAACCCTTGGGCACAGTACTATATCATCTCATTTAAAGATATAGACACTAAAACATTAAGTCTTAAATATTCACATTTACAGTTCGGTGAAGTGAATTTGGAGTTTGAAAAAGAATAGATAGAAATTAAGGTACTTTTAATAAGATACTTACTATAATTCCCGTCTAATTTTAAGGTATACGAGATTTTAGAATAGGGTCCATAGCTCAGCTGGTTAGAGCACTCGGCTCATAACCGAGTGGTCGAAGGTTCGAGTCCTTC
>CAYUNC010000203.1:0-2037 GCA_964445915.1 uncultured Arcobacter sp. | reverse complement strand
CCATCTTCTGGGTCTGCTCTCCAGACTCTATCTTGAATTTCACTTGGCATAGGTTCTTTTCTGCCAGTGCCATTGGCTAAAAATCCATCTGAAATAAAGTTAATTGTATCTTTTATTTGATGTGGCAACCAGCAGTGTCCAGAAGAATATTCATCACCTTTTTCATCTAAATCTAAATGAAATTCAATCATTGGTACATTGTATTTATGCACAGCATTATTTAATACTACTAACGATACAGAATGATCAGATAGACCAACATCACATTTGAACTTATTTTTCATTGTATCAATAGCTAAAAGATTAGCTTCATTTAGTGGCGTTGGATAGCCTGATATAGCGTGTAGTAGTGTGAGTTTTGCATTACTATATTCTTGAAATACATTAACTGCATGTTCTATTTCATCTAGTGTTGCCATACCAGTTGATAGCACTAAGTCTTTATTGGTTTTTGCACATTCAATTATTAAGTCATCCCATAGAAGTTCATAAGATGCTATCTTATAAAAATCAACATACGGCTCAAGTTCTTTAACTGCTTCAAGATAAAAAGGTGTACAAGAAAAAAGCATTCCAAGTTCATGAGTATAATTAGATAATTCAGGTAAAAAAGAAAGTGGCAATTCCCATTCTCTACGCTTTCTATGAGTTTCACTTTTTTCTAAAATTTCTGGTGCAAAAAGTTTATCAATCTTAAATAACTGAAATTTAACTGCCCCACAACCTATCTTGGATGATACTCTTATAAATTCTTTTGCTCTATCTAAATCCTTGCCATGATTACTAGAAACTTCTGCGATAAATAAAGGAAACTTATTTTCCATTTGATAGCTCCTTGTTGTTGATATCTTCTATAGCTTTATACATATATTCAGCTCGTTTCCAGTCCTCTAAAGTATCAATATCTTGTACTAAATATCTTGGAATTACTACAGGGATACTATCTTTACCAAAAGTTATCTCATCACTTTTAATATTGATATTTTCCCAATAAAATTGCCCAGCATCTTGATAAGCTTCTTCTAAATCTTGACTTCTTGTCATAAAATGTTCAGGTGTAAACATTTTACATCTTTGGTTATTTGTAACTTTAAATGCTCGTTGAATTGGAAAAGGCATTGTTGTAACACTAAATGCTATCTTTGCATCTGAATTTTTTAGTTTATCAAAGCCTTCTATTAAATATTTCTCATCAATCATAGGTGCAGTAGCATAGATAGTGCAAATATAATCTATTTGTTCACCTTGAGCCTTAAGATATTCAATAGTATATTCAATAACAGCACCAGTTCCTGTAAAGTCATCACTTAACTCTTTTGGTCTTACAAATGGTACTTCAGCTCCATATTTTTTAGCAATAATCGCAATCTCTTCATCATCAGTACTAACTATAACTTTAGAAAAAAGCTTACTTTTCAAAGCAGTTTCAATGCTATATGCAATAAGAGGCTTACCAAAAAAATCTTTTACATTTTTCTTTGGAATTCTTTTGCTACCACCACGAGCAGGGATAATGGCAATGCAATTATGTGGCATCTATTATCTCTAATAAAGTTTTTATCACATACTCTTGCTCATCACAAGTTAACAACGGAAAACAAGGAAGTGAAAAACACTCCTCATAATATTTATCCATATTTGGAGTTTTTTCATCTCCATAACCTAAACCTTTATAATAAGGTTGTTTGTTGATTGGTTTGTAGTGAAGTTGTAGCCCAATATTCTTTTCTCGCATTTTTATAAATAACTCATCTCTTGAAATATCTAATTTATCAAAATCTACAGTTACAATATATATATGATAAAAAGAATTATTTGTATATGGATAAAGTGGTTTTATAACGGTATCTTTAAAAGCTTTATCATAGCTCTTTGCTATATTTTGTCGTTTTTCTATAAAGTTATCAAGTTTTTTAATTTGAGACAATCCTAAAGTACAACTAATATCACTAAGTCTATAGTTGTATCCAAGTTCTAACATCTGATGTTTATCATCTTGTCCGTGATTTCTAAGCATTTTTATCTTTTCATAAAGTG
>CAYUNC010000202.1:0-2041 GCA_964445915.1 uncultured Arcobacter sp. | reverse complement strand
CTTCACCTGCTGTTGCTGCTTCAACTGCTGCATTTAGTGATAAAATATTTGTTTGAAATGCAATTTGGTCAATTACTGTAATTGATTCACTTATTGATTGTACTTCTGTATTAACTTGCGTCACTGAACTAGCTGTTTTATTTGCTAAATCTAATCCATAAGCAACCGTACTCGTAACACCACGCCCATATTTCCCCATATCAACTATAGCTTTAGTAGAATTATCTATTTGTGAATTAAGCTCTTCTATTGATGTTACTGTTTCTTCAATTGATACAGCTGATTGACTTGCATTTCTACGCAATACATCTACATTTGCAATTAATACATCTGAACTGTCATCAAGTATTAGACCATTCTTTTTATTTTCTACAAGCATAGTTGTAATAGAGTCTTTAAGTGTATTTACATTGATTTGGAATTTATCAAATACCCCATTTTTTTCTATTCCTTCAACTTCAAAGTCATTTATATAATTGTGTTTTGAATATTCTTCTAGTTGTTTATTAATCTCAATAAATCTACTTTTCATATTGCCAAGCATTGTATTAACACTATCTTTTAATTCTGTTATTGATTCATTTGATGTTGATTTTGTTATTGTTTGAGAAAACCAACCATTTCCTGCTCTTTTTAGTACTATATCTGCTTCATCAATAAGTTCTCTATCTTCTGATATTGTTTGTTTAATAATAGCTATATTATTTTCTACTGATTTTCCCATTTGAGTAATTTCATCTTTAGAAGAAGTATCAAGTTTACCTACATCGCTAGCTTCTCTATTCAAAAACTTAAAAAAGCTTTCTAGGTATTGTTGTAAATTATCAATTGATTTTGATATTCCACTAGATATTAAATAATTCATAATTATAACAATAATAAAGAAAATAAGCCCATTTATTAAAAGTGTTGTTAATGCTACTTGAATATTTTCATTAAATCTTTCTCTTGATTGTACAACCTCTTTATTTAATGGTTGTAAAGATGCCATTATTTGTTTCTTCAATCCTCGCCATGACTTTAAAGAGTTTATCATATCTTCTTCTGTAAATGCTGTTTTATTATTAGCCTTAACTACAAGTTTAGAAGATGATGCAATACATTTAGATGTATATTTACTAAGAGTATTTGCTAACTTTTTATTTGATTTATAAAGATTTTTATGGAAAAATTTAATTTTCTTACCACCTTTTGACATTGACTTTATTGCTTGTGTAGCATTTGGATTAAGATTTACAACACCTTTTGCTGAGTTTAACATCAACCCACCTATTAGCATTGATTTTAATTGTCCAGCTTGTTCTTGAATATTCTTAGTATACAGATACTCTGTTTTAAGACTATTTAATGAATTATAAATATTATATGTCATTACGGCTATACCTATTAATATTATTATAGAATTTAATCTTAACTTATTTTTTATACTGAAATTATTTAGCATTTATTTACCTTATTATTTTTAATAGCAAACAGTACTATTTTATGACTTAATATCATATAAAATATAAGATTTTAACTACTTTTATATTAGCATTAGTTATAAATGTAAAGGTAATCTAAATATTATTAAAGCTACTCCAAGAAAATAAGTCATAGTAAATAATAACTCTAATTATTTGGAAAGTTTTTAGTAGATAGCTACTTAAAGTGGTATTAAGTCAAGTTCCTATATAATGCCAAACTTAAAAAAAGCAATGACTAGCAAAAGCAGTCAAATCTATGCAAGAAAGTGGGTGAATACAATGCCAGGTGTAAAAGTAAAAGATAGCGAATCTTTTGACGAAGCTTATAGAAGATTTAAAAAACAATGTGATAGAAGTTTAATCGTTACTGAGACAAGAGCTAGAAGATATTTTGAATCTAATCCAGAGATTAAAAAGAAACAAAAAATCAATGCTAGAAAAAAAGCTCTTAAAAAGCTTTATATGTTAAGAAGATACGAGTCTAGACTGTAATCTTTAAAAATAACATTTATTGTTAAAAAGGGGGAAAGAGTTTTTACTCTTTCCCCCTTTTTTAATTGTTATTATTTATAATT
>CAYUNC010000201.1:0-2102 GCA_964445915.1 uncultured Arcobacter sp. | reverse complement strand
ATGTAAGCATTTAGTTCAGGTCTAGCTTCAATTTTAGTTTTTAGTTCATCTTTAAATTTGTTAAGTTCTTCTTTACTTAGCGTTAGAGCTTCTTTTAATGTAATCACTAAACTTCCTATCTTTTAAATTAATAATCTTATTATATCTAAACGTATATATTATTTTTCTTTCATTACTTTAGAGTGTTTAGAGCTTGTGATTAGTGAAGTTGAGCTGTTTTTTTAAGTTCTATTATTAACTCTTTTTGTCTTTCATATATATATTGCATAAGTATGGAATCACTCAAATAATCCTCATCTATATCACATACAATTTTACAGTTATTATGTGTATCTGTCATGGTGATAACGATTACTTTTGCCCTGATATTAAGTCTTGTAAAGCCATCATTAGATTTAAGATTTGGAATATTAAATGCAATGGAAATGTTTTCTGTTTTAATAGTGTCAATTTTTGAAGTGTATTTTATTTTTATAGCAATTGATTTTATAGATAAGTCTAAAATATATCCATTAATTGTACTCCCATTAAAAAGTATAGAGACTGGTGTTTTGGTTGATGTTGTAACTCTTGAGTATTTTCTTGAATTTGCATTTGTCTTTAAAAATTTAAAATTTTCTAATATTGCAATTCTTCTAGTTAAGTCAATTTTCTTTACAGTTGCCTCAATGTCTTGAAGAAAAATGGGTGATTGTAATACTGTTCGTTTTTCAATATTTAGAACAACACCTTGTAGTGCTTCAAAATTTATGTATACAGTATCTTTAGTGACCTTAATGATTTTTGCTGGTGTATTTATAACTAAACCATTAAATATATTTAAAATTTTAATTTTGCTTGAGTACTTTAAAGCATCATCTAAAAGATTTTTTTCAGTTATGATATTTTGTGAACTAGTTATGTGTTTTATGCCAATAGAGCTCATCTCTTCTTGAGTTAAATCTCTACTTTTTATATTGTTAAGGGTTGCAAGTATCTCGCCAAATTCAGGGGTGCTCAGATTAAAAGTGTATATGTCTATCAAAGGTTTGTATTTTTGTGTAGAGATGTAATTTATGACTTTTGTATTAAAATTCTTTGCTATATGATTAATGTCTTTATAGTCTGTTTTTTCAAAAAGTATTACATAAAAACCAATTTCAATTTGTGCAAATATAACTTTTTTTTCTAGTATTGAATCTATATAGTCTAGTATATCAATTAAGAGTTCTTCTAAATCAATGATATTGAGTTCTTTTTGAAGTCTTGTAATATTTTGTATATTTATTGTAATTGCAGAGAGTGAATCATTTACTATATTTCTTTGGATTATTTTTTCTTTTAATAACTCTATGAAGGTAACCCTGCTCGAAATAAAATGTAATGTACAGTTTTCTTTATTCCTTAACTCTACAAACAGTACAGTTTCACTATTTGAAGCTTTCGCAGTTGTTATTTTGTAGTTTTTTGAACTGTTATTTACCTCAATAGAACTTTCAAATACTCCATTTTTATCCAATAAGCCTTCAACCTCTAGCTTATTTAAAATATTTTTTTCAAAAATATCAAGGGTCTTACATTTAAAATCTTCTAAAAGCTTCTTACTTACTTGTATAAGTTTCATATCTTTAAAGATCATGAAACTTTGAGTCTCAATAGCCATATGTCCCACAAGTGATTCGAAGTGATTCTCTTTAAGGGATTCTATATCTAGTAGTATTTTTTTTATAACTTTTTGAGTCTCTATATTTTGTGTTATCAGATGTTTGGTATCAAGCAGATAGGTGAGTTGAAAAAATATTAAGTTGTGTTTTTTTGGAACTATAAAGTAAATAAGAGGGTTAAATTTCTCTTTAAATAGTGCTCTTAGTTTGGATGAAATAGCCTGATCAGCCTCTTGCAACTCAATAACATATGTATTATAATCATCAATGCTACTGATTTCATTTATATCAAGTGAAATGCTGTTTTCAATAGAATCTAATATCTCTTGAATATGGTGGGAACTTGAGTGCTTAAAAAAGAGATGACAAAGGCTCATAAATTCTCCATTTGTTCTTGTATATATTTCTATTTTCTATCAAAATGATAGATTGAACTATTCGCTTTTGGCTTTTTGTTTT
>CAYUNC010000200.1:0-2126 GCA_964445915.1 uncultured Arcobacter sp. | reverse complement strand
TCAAGTAAAAAAGCAACTCTACTCATATATCCAGTTGTTTCAAGTAAGGCAATACCAATATATAAAATTATAATATTTGGTAAAAACATTATTACAGCACCAACACCATTGATAATACCATCAACAATAAGTGAACGAAGTTCTTCATGTGCAATACTAGCGCCAACTGCATCACCAAACCAACCAATTCCTGCATCTATATAATCCATTGGTATTGCACCAAGTTCAAATGTAAGTTGAAATAATCCCCACATTAAAAATAAGAAGATTGGAATCCCTGCAAATTTATTGATTAAAATATCATCTATTTTTTTTGTTAATTGTCTTTTAGGTTTTTGAGTATCTCTTTTTAAAGTTTCAGCTCGTATTCCTCGTGAAATAGCATGATGCTCTTGTGATTGAACTTCAATAATATCTTTTGTTTCATAATATTCACAAATAAAATTAACCTCTTTTACAAGAAGTGGTTGAAGCTCCATAAATATTGGTTTATCATGAATAGCTTTGAAAAATTCTTCATCTTCAATGATTAATTTAATTGCCATCTCTCTACTATCTAAGTCTTCATATCTAAAGTTTCTAGCATCAAAAAATTCTTTAATTTTAAAGATACCATTTTCAATTGTATCGCTATAGCTTACTTTTGATTTTAATCTTTTTTCATTATCATAAATAGTATGAACTCTATCAAGAAGGTCATCTATTCCCTCTTTTGTATTAGCACTTACAGCAATTGTAGGTATTCCAGTAATTGCTTCAATCTGCTTAACATCTATATTTATTCCCTCTTTTTTAGCTTCATCATACATATTTAAAGCTATTACCATTTTCTTATTTAGGTTTAAAAGTTCTAAAGTTAAAAGTAAATTTCTAGTTAAATGTGTAGAATCAATTACATTTATAATCACATCATACTCTTCATTTAATAGATAATCTTTAGCAACTTTTTCCTCTTGCGAAAAACCATTTACACTATAAGTCCCTGGTAAATCTATCATCTCAATTTGGTGACAATGATGCTCAAAACAAATCTCAGTTTTTTCAACTGTAACACCACTAAAATTTCCAACTTTAAGTCGTGAATCTGACATCGCATTTATAAGCGATGACTTTCCAACATTTGGTTGCCCTGCAAATATTATTCTCATTGGTTGCATAATTATATCACCTCTACTTCAATTGTTTTTGCTTCTTCAACTCTGATACCTATAGATGTATCTTCTACATTTATCTCTATTGTATTTTTAGCTAAACTAATCGCTTCTACAAAAACTGAAGCACCTTTAATAATTCCAAATGAATAAAATCGTTGTTTTAATTCACTAGAACATTCTACTTTTATTATTGTTGCTTGTGTATTTTTTGGTAAATCTGATAACTTCATAATATTCTCCTAAAATTTGTAATTTTAAAATGATAACCATTATCAACTTAAAGAAATATTAAATTGATAACTATTATCATTTTAATATAATATGGATATTAGTAATAAAATATAGACATTAGTCCTATTATAGGGGGTGTTTTTAACAGTTAATAAGAAGAAAAGAATAGATATAATTTATATAAGACAAAAAATTACATTAGGATTATCAAAATGGAGATTCAAACAGTGAAAACATTTCAAACAGAGGCTTTAAAAGGAAGTAGCTTTGATTTTATAAGATTAGGAGCAGCACTATTTTTTATGGTTGCAGTTTTAACTTATAGTTTTATGAGTACAGGTGGAATACCAAACAATATGTTCTTAGCAATTGCAGCATTATTTGGTGCATATATGGCTATGAATATTGGTGCAAATGATGTAGCAAACAATGTTGGACCAGCAGTTGGTTCAAAAGCATTAACTATGGGTGGTGCTATTGTTATCGCGGCTATTTTTGAAGCTGCTGGTGCTTTAATAGCTGGTGGAGAAGTTGTAAATACTATTAAAAAAGGTATTATTGATATTGATGCTTTTGGTGGAAATACTGATTCATTTATCTGGGCTATGATGGCTGCACTTTTAGCTGCTGCATTATGGTTAAACTTTGCAACTATGGCTAAAGCTCCAGTATCTACAACTCACTCAATTGTTGGTGGTGTTATGGGTGCTGGTATTGCTGCTGCTGGATTTAGTATCGTTG
>CAYUNC010000199.1:0-2142 GCA_964445915.1 uncultured Arcobacter sp. | reverse complement strand
GGATATATTGATATTTTAGTTGATGCAGGTGCAGTTGTATCAAATCCAACTTGTGGTGCTTGTTTAGGTGGATATATGGGAATCTTAGGTGATGATGAAGTTTGTGTATCTACAACTAATAGAAACTTTGTAGGTCGTATGGGAAGTCGAACTTCTAAAGTTTATTTAGCCAATAGTGCTGTTGCAGCTGCAAGTGGTATCAGTGGTTATATAACTGACCCAGCTAGTCTATAAAAGACTGTTTTGAGAAGATACGATAAGTTGTATCTTCATAACTAAATTCTAAATATAAAGCATGTAGCATAAGTCTATGCCATTTCATATGCTCTAGTCTCTCTTCTTTTGATAATTGTTTATTCAAATATCTATCAGCAATAATCTCATCAATACCATAAATAGGGTCACCAACGATACTATGTCCTATAGAGTTAAGATGTACTCTTATTTGGTGTTGTCTTCCTGTAAGTGTTGTTGCCTCTACTAAAGTTTGATTTTTTTGTTTATCATATTTTAGTGGTTTAATTAATGTCGTAGATTTCTTTCCATCATCATCTACTTTCATCTTTACGCCTATCATTCCACCATCTTTAGCTATGGGTGTATCTATTCTTATATCATCTTTTATCTCACCTTGTACAAGTGCTAGATATTTTTTAACATATTGTCTATCTTCAAACATTGTTTTTAAAGTAGTATCAGCATAACGATTTTTTGTAACAAGAACCAATCCAGAAGTTTCCAAATCTATTCTATGAGCTAGATTTGCTTTCTCTCCAAAGTGATACCTAATCTCATCTAGTAAAGTGTATTTTGTATCTCTTGAAATAGGATGTACCATAATCCCAGAAGGCTTATCAAAAATAGCAAAATCTTTTGTATTAAAAAGTGGTTTCAATCCTCTTGTATGTCCTTCAAATAAAGCTACATTTACCTCTTCACATTTTAGAACTTCTCCACATTGAAGCTTTTTTTCATTTTCATCAAAAACTCTACCTTTTGCCAATAACTTTTGACTTTGTGATACAGATAGTTTTACCGTATTTTGTAAAAAATGCTGGGCTTTTTCCCCTTTATTTGCTTGAAATGTTTTGAGGATAAATGGCATAAGTGACCTTTGAAGCTTTTTTGTTATTATAATGAAATAAGGGTATAATAAAGTAGTTTAAAAAAAGGTAACAATATATGCTAAATGATAATAACTTTATAAATATAGCCAAAGAATTAGCAACTGCAAGTAAATGTGTATCAAAACATGTTGGAGCAGTAATAGTTAAAAATGGAAGAATTTTAAGTACAGGATATAATGGTACACCAGCTAAATATCAAAATTGTTGTGACCACTGGAATAATGAATACACAGAAGAACATCATGAATGGTCAAAAATATATGAAATACATGCAGAGATGAATGCAATTATATGGGCTGCAAAAGAGGGTATAAGTATAGATGGTGCTACTATTTATGTTACTTTAGAGCCTTGTAGTGATTGTAGTAAAAATCTTATCGCAAGTGGTATAAAAAGAATAGTTTATGATAAAGCTTATGAACATACAAATTCAACTTTAATATCAAAATTTATCAAAGACAATGGCGTAAGTATAGAGCAACTTGACACAAATAGATAATAAAGCATTTTATAAAAAAGCTATAGATGAGTACGGTGTATCAGCACAAGGAGTTCATTGGAACTCTAAACATACTCAATATAAACGATTTGAAATCCTTACAAAGTTTATCAAAAAAGATATTGTAAATTCTTCTATAGTTGATGTTGGTTGTGGATTTGGAGAATATTATAAATATCTAGAAACAAACAATAAGCAACCACAACACTATTTAGGTGTAGATTGTGAAGAAGAGATGATAGATATTTGTAAGAAACGGTTACCACTTTTAGAGTTTAAAAAGCAAGATATTTTAACAGATACTTTAATAGAAGCTGATTATTATATTTGTAGTGGGGCGTTAAATTTGCTTTTAGAAGATGAGATATTGGTATTTATCGAAAAATGTTTTGAGGTATCAAAAAAAGGTTTTATATTTAACTTCCTAAAAGAAGATAGTTTTAATAAGCTAAAAGTTGATAAAGTATTGGGATATTGTCATTTTTTAACACCAGATGTTAAGATAAAAGATGATTA
>CAYUNC010000198.1:0-2163 GCA_964445915.1 uncultured Arcobacter sp. | reverse complement strand
CTACTTCTTCCCACCCAACCTATCATATAAATCTTGTATATTCAAATACTCATCACTATATGAAATATCCACAAAGTAAGTTTCAATATTAAATATACTCATAGCCTCTTCTAGTTTTTCCAAAGTAAAAACATCACATAAAGCATCATAATAATCTTCAAAATCCAACTCATTGATTTGAATATAACAAAGCTGAGCCAATAGATATGATATATCTTTTGAAGACAATTCAAAATACGATACTGCACTTTCCAAATCACCAAGCATAAGATATATCTGTGCTTTAAAATCGCCTAATGTAAAGTTATCTTTGAACAATACACCTATATATTTTTCACAATCCAAATCATCGCTGAGATGCTCAATACTTTGGAGAATATCTTCTAAATCATTTGTTTTAAAGTTTAAGATATGTTGCCGTATCTCTTTACCTTTATTTGCATTATTGTAAACCAAATCATCAATAGGATAAATCTCAGATACACTAGGTATGATGATTTGACAAGAATAAAACCCAAGATAATCATACTCTCTTAAATATATATCACTATTCATCTCTTTAGATATATCAAATAAAAACTTATATTCATCATCACTATCTTTACCATCATATTTCCAAGGTGCATACTTGAAACTTGTATTTTTATTTAGAAAAGCAAAGTTCATTTTGCCATCGCTATTTATAAAATGTGATTCTATATTGAAACTATCATTTATAAGAGTTTCATCAAAACTTGGTTTTTCAAAACTGTTCAAATTTTCTACCAATCTACCTTGCATAAGCTCCGTCATAGTTCGCTCACATGCAACTTCCAAAATAGGATGACAACCAAAAGATACAAACAAACTATTTTCTTTTGAATCAATTAGTGATATTGCTACACAAGGAAACTTGCCACCTAAAGAAGCATCTAAAACTTCTATTTTAAAGTTATTTTTTTCTAAAGATACAATATCTTCGTATAGTTTTGGAAAAGATTTTATAGTTTCTTGAGGTATCTTTGGCAAACTATACCCTTGCTTTATTATCTCTATTTTTACATACCTTTCAAATATCTCTGATAAGGCTTGTACTTTAGTTTCAGCAGGTGTATTTCCTGTAGCTAGTCCATTGCTTACATATAAATTATGTATGATATTTGTTGGGAAATATACTTCTTTATTGTTAGTTTGATTTATAAAAGGTAAACAAATTATTTTTTCTTGTTCATCAGTATTAAAATCAATAAAATCTTCCAAAACCAACTCATCATTTGGATTGTAAAATTTGTTTAATTTTGTATCTAAACAATCATTTATATTGTTAAAACTTTTTTGGTCTGGATAAAATTCTTTATTTTGCATATAAAATTCTATGAAGAAATTATTAGTTTGAATTCTTTCTATATATTCACCTAATGCACTAGCTGTACAAGACAGTTCATTTATCCCTTTTCCATTTGTATATATGTGATTTGGGGCATCATTTGATTTTAGATTTACTGAGTAACAATTTTCTAAAGGGTGTATTTGCTTATTAAAAGTTATATCTGAAGAGATACTTTTTAAAGCATTGTTCATCTTTTCTATTGATACTTCAGCAGTTGCATTTTTTGATAATATATTCATTTAAAAATTATATCTAAAGTTCAATTAGTTATAATACATATACTAAGGATTTCAAATAGAAATAGAAGAGAAAGACAACTACAGAGCTCACTGTTATAAGTGCTATAGACCACAAAGTAGCTGTATGTGTAAACATATCTCCAAAATCCAAACAAACACACAATTTATAATTTTAATGCACCCAAAAGAGTTTAAAAAAACCAAAAATGGTACTGGGCATTTTACCCATCTTTCATTGCCAAATTCTAAAATATTTATAGGGATAGACTTCACTCATCATAAATATATAAATGATATTTTAGATGACAAAACAAAAAATTGTTATGTTTTATATCCACACAAAGATAGTATCAAATTAAACGAACAATCAATCCAACAACCAAACAAAACAAATGTAATATTTATCATAGATTCTACTTGGGCATGTTCTGTTAAGCTATTAAGAGTTAGTACAAATCTTCACAATCTCCCAAAGATAAGTTTCCAACACACAAAAATATCAGCATTTAAAATCAAAACTCAACCAAATATATATTGTCTATCAACAATAGAATC
>CAYUNC010000197.1:0-2165 GCA_964445915.1 uncultured Arcobacter sp. | reverse complement strand
CCTCATTTTTATAAGCTAATTTTTTATTTTCTAGGAGCATATCTTGAAAATGTTTGGGGATAGTTGCATTTTCTAGTGATTCTTGCTTTAAAACAGTCAGTTTTTTAGCTAATTCTTCAATAATCTTGTCTTTATCTACTGTAAAGCCAGTTTGTTTAGATTTTACCCATTTTACAAAGTTCTCTACATATACCTTTGCTTTGTGGTTCATTCTCTGCTGTAAAGCTTTATATTTTGGCAAACTTTTTATATAATCTTTTCTTCCACCTTTTATAACTGGTGTAATATTTAAGTTATATTTTTTTAATATTGGATGATTAGCTATAAGTGTATTAAACTCTTCTTGCATTTGTGAGTATTGGAACTGACCATCTCCAAAAGACTTTTTTAAATCATTTGAGATTGTATCTTCTTCATAGTATCCATTTAAATGTTGGTGGCTTGATAGTTGATCTTGGTGGTTTGCAGATAGAACTACTTTAAAGTTAGGAAATTTATCTTTTATAAAATCCATAACTACAATATTAAAATCTTTGGCATAATCTGTATCTCTCCGATACTTTTGATTATCAGTCACAGTAAAGATAAATTCTATGAAATTTTTCTTAGGTAAATGATTCTTATTTATGGTTTTATCTCTTAACTGGGTAAGTGAATCTATTTGAAGTTGTAGTTTATTCTTTGTAGATTGTTTTTTAGCATTTTTTTGTCTATCTCTTAGTCTTGATATATTTCTACCTATTTCAGACCTTGATGGTGCTTTATCTTGGCTTTTAGCTATACCTTGTTTAAATTTGTAATCTTCTCTATTATCAATGAAAATAATATTTTTATATTCTTTGTCTTTGGAGGTAGAAAGATTTTTTAGCCTTGCATTGTGTGTCATTCTATTTGCAAAATGAATTGGCTTGTTACTTGGAATAACATCCATAAATGTACTACTCATATAAATTCCTTTCAGTCTTTACAGTAGTAATTATAAATGTTAAACAATTTTAATTAAAAAGCTGGTGTGCTTTGGTGGTGGGTAAGTACAGGGACACGCTGTACAAAATTACCAAATAAAAAAATCGGAGATATTTTTTAGGTATTTTTATAAGCTTGTGTCCTTGCAGAAAGCTAAGGAAAAACTATCTTAAGTTTTTACAATATTTAGATAATATACATATAATATTATTAATTTAAAGAAGAGATTTTATGACAATATGGAGTTCATTAGCATTAATTGGTGCAATGTTTCTATTGGCTGCAAGTCCAGGGCCTGGAGTATTTGCAACAATATCAAGAGCAATTGCAAGTGGTTTTTTAAATGCAAGTCTATTAGTAATTGGTATTGTTGTTGGAGACATTGTATTTTTACTATTAACAATTTATGGACTAAACCTTGTTGCACAAGTTTTAGGAGATTTTTTTATTTTTGTTAAATATGTAGGAGGTGCATATTTGATTTATCTAGGGTGTAAAATTTGGATATTAAAAGTTTTACCACATGAATTAGTTGGAAACAATGAATTGTCTTGGAAAACAAATTTTTTTAGTGGATTATTAATTACATTAGGAAATCCAAAAGTAATTATTTTTTACTTGGGGTTTTTACCTGCATTTATGAATTTAGAAATTTTAACAACTATGGATATTATTATTGCTATTTTAATTATATCAATAACCTTAGCTTCTGTATTATTAAGTTATGCATATATGGCAACTAGAGCAAAAAAGCTCTTAAAAAGTCAAAATGCAATGGAGAAATTAAACAAAATATCAAGTGTAGTTATGATAAGTGTTGGTTTTTTATTAATATTAAAGAATTAGCAATATGTAAGAAATTATTATAATTACTAAAGATATTAAAAAATAGTTCAAAATATCTTCAAATAGTATATAAAAGGATTAAAATACATATTTAAACTTTTTAATAAGAGCTTAAGATTTTGGTTAAAATAGTCAATATATGAAAGTTATTAAAATTTATAGGTCAGCCAACCACCTATAAGTTTTAATTCTTCATATATTGAGGCTAAGAGTTGGTATTTTTATCCTTAAATACAATAAAGGATGAATTTTGAAAACTCTTATACTCCCCTCTAAACTTCATATACAACATTCACTTCATTTATTGTATCACTTGAAAAAGAAACTTAAATTCAAACAGAAGCAGTATAAAA
>CAYUNC010000196.1:0-2175 GCA_964445915.1 uncultured Arcobacter sp. | reverse complement strand
AAAGAGTTATAGCATATCAACTAGAACAAGAGATGAAACTTCAGAAGATAACACAAACCAAAATGGCTCAAATGATGAATACCAGTAGAGCAGTTGTTAGTAGGTTATTAAATCCAAATAATGATTCACTTACTTTGAATACTTTAGAAAGTGCAACATCTGTACTAGGTAAAAGATTAAGTATTTCAATAGTATAAGTATAATGAAATATAAAATCTTAAGGTCACAAATTGTTACCTTTTTTTATGATGGTTGTATTCAATTTAACAAGATTATGCTATAATAAAGTACTTAAAAATATATGTACTAAAAGAATTGCTTTTAGTTAAGTATTTTATATAAAAAGGAAAATAAATGTTTAACGATATTATATGGAAATAATATTAGGTTTTGCACTAGGAATTATAGGTAGCATAATAGCTTCTAAAGTTTTTAGGAAAGATTCTTATTCAAATAAACCTATTCTTGAAATTTCACAATGCTTAATAGAAAAAGATGATAACAATAAATTAAGAGTTAAAATCATAAATAAAACTGATAATGAAATAATAAATGTTCAATTTATTTTATATGGTACTTTAGTTTTGGATGATGAAGGAAAACTAAAAAGATTAATTGAATTATCAAAAAAAGAAATCCCTTATATCTCTAAATTTCATAAAGAAGATAAAGATTTTGATTTTGCACATCAAATTGAATTAAGTCATATTGATGAAAACCTTAAAATTGTAGATGTAATTAAAAGTGGTGAATATCACCATCTAAGATTATTAGTAAAAGCAGAATGTCCTTATTATGGTTCTATAACTGTAGAAAATAAAATTTATAATAATCTAGATAAACAACTAAAAGACAATAGCTGGTCATTTGAATTAGGTAATTCTAATAATTGTAAAATTCACAACTAATCTAAATACTTCCTGCAATCAATTTGCACATTCACTCCTCTTAACTATCTTCTTTTATATCCATAACTTTTACCACCACTTTTAGCAGTTACAACATCTTTTTGTTTTTGTTTTTTAAGATTATCTTTTTCTACAAATATAGGTTTTCTAGTCCAAGGATCCATCTCAGTATAATACATCAAAGTAGAATAAGTTGAAGGTGTTGGGATAAATACTTGTACTTGCTCTGGATTTATTTGAAGATTTGAAGTTGTAAATCTTTTTAACTCCTCCATATCTTTCATCTGACTACCTGGATGTGCTGCTATTAAATAGTATGTTAAAAATTGTTTTTTACCACTTTTTTTATTTAAGTCCTCAAAATTCTTTTTGAAATTCAATAGTGTTTCTTTGTTTGGTTTTCCCATAAGTCGTAAAATTTTATCTTCTGTATGTTCAGGTGCTACTTTCATCTGTCCAGAAATATGATGGTCAACTAAAGTTTTTAAGTACTCTTTTCCATGCTTTTTATCATCATTTATTAAGTCATATCTAATACCACTATTTACAAAAGCTTTTTTTACATGAGGCATTTTTCTTATTTTGCCTAATAGTTCTATTTGTTCACTATGGTCTGGTTTCAGTACAGGACAAACTGTAGCACTCACACAAGCAATATCAGCACAAACACCTTTTTTAAGTTTTCGCCCACACTCATATCCATACATATTTGCAGTTGCTCCACCCACATCATTGATAATACCTTTGAAATCTTTATGTTTTGCAAATTTTTGAATCTCAGCAGTTACAGACTCTTGACTCCGACTTCTTATAGTTCGTCCTTGATGAACTGAAATAGCACAAAAATTACATTCTCCATAACAACCATGATGAGTTGTTACTGAAAACTGAATAGTTTGTAAAGCTTTCACTTCACCTTGCGATTTATAATATGGATGCACATCTCTCTCATATTTTAAATCATAAACATGGTCAATTTCACTTTCAATCATATTGTCTTGTGGTGGATTTTGAATTAAATACCTTGCATCATGTTGTTGGCAAAGTCCATTTGATACTATTGGCTCATTGTTATTATAAAACTGATGAAACATATTGATATATTGCAACTTATCATCTTTACATTCTTGAAATGATGGAAGTTGAATATATTCCTCTACTGGAGTTTTAGATATATAGCAAAGCCCTTGGATACTTTTATAATCTTCACTATTTTTAATAGCATTAGATAATTGTACAATTGTTTTTTCAGCCATTCCATAAACTA
>CAYUNC010000195.1:0-2204 GCA_964445915.1 uncultured Arcobacter sp. | reverse complement strand
CAAAAGGCTTAGATATTAGTGCTGCATGCGGGCAGTTAAAAGAAAAAGAAAAAGAGGAAAAATTATAATGTCAATATTAGATATAACAATGGTAGTATTTTTAGGATTAGTACTTGTTATTGGTATGGGTTCATTATTTTATTATATGAGAAAGGAAGATTAAAATGGCGATTACAAGATTTGCACCAAGTCCAACAGGATATTTACATATTGGAGGGCTTAGAACAGCTTTATATAGTTACCTTTGGGCTAAGAAAACAAAGGGTGAATTTAAACTAAGAATTGAAGATACAGACCAAGATAGAAATAGTGAAGATGCTGTAAAAGCAATCATTGAAGCTTTTGATTGGGTTGGTATGGATAGTGATTGTGAAGTTGAATATCAATCAAAAAGAACTGATATTTATGCTAAATATATTGACCAACTTTTAGAAGAGGGTAAGGCTTATAAATGTTATATGTCTAAAGATGAATTAGCCGAGCTTAGAGCTACTCAAGAAGCCAATAAGCAGACTCCAAGATATGATGGAAGATATAGAGATTTTGATGGAACTCCTCCTGAAGGAATTGAGCCAGTAATTAGAATTAAAGCTCCACTTGAAGGAAGTTATGATTTTGTTGATGGTGTAAAAGGTGATATGAGTTTTGGTGCAAATCAAGTTGATGATTTTGTAATTGCACGAGCAAATGGAATGCCTACATATAACTTTGTAGTTGCTATTGATGACCATTTAATGGGTATGACAGATATACTTAGAGGCGATGACCACTTAACTAATACTCCAAAGCAAATGTTGATTTATAATGCTCTAGGATTCACTGTACCAAAGTTTTATCATATCCCAATGATTAATAATCCACAAGGTAAAAAACTATCTAAAAGAGATGGTGCTATGAATGTTATGGATTATAAAGATTTAGGATATTTACCAGAAGCACTTTTAAACTTTTTAGTTAGACTAGGATGGTCAAATGGTGATCAAGAGATATTTAGTATGGATGAGATGTTAGAACTTTTTGACCCAAATAATATAAATAAATCTGCATCTGCATACAATGAAGAGAAACTTTTATGGTTAAATTCTCACTATATTAAAAATGTATCAAACCAAAGATTAGCTACTGAATTAAAATTTTATGGTTGTGAAATTGAATGTCATGATAAAAAAGAGATGGTGCTAGATTTATGTAAAGAAAGAGCAAATACACTTGTAGAATTAAAAACTTCTATTGATAGTATTTTAGATGTACCATCAAGCTATGATAAAAAAGGTGTAAAGAAGTTTATCAAGGAAACAACTATAGATATGCTAGAGAAGTATATCTCTATATTAAGAGACAATCAAGAGACTTTACATCTTCCTATTGATATTGAATTAGTAACAAAACCTTTTATTGAAGAAAATGAATTAAAATTCCCACAACTTTTTCAGCCAATTAGAATTAGCTTAACAGGTGGAACTCAAGCACCGTCAGTTTATGATGTAATTGCAGTTCTTGGAATTGATGAGAGTATTAAAAGAATAAAAGATGCAATATCTATAAACTTTGGAAAAGAAGAAGTATAATGCCTAAAGAGTTAATAACAATTTGGCATAACCCAAATTGTAGTAAATCAAGAGAAGCCTATAATATATTAGAAATCAATCCTGAACCTATAATGCCATTTCATTATTTAGAAGAAGAGATAAGTAAAGAACAAATTCTAGATGTTATGAATAAATTAGGTATTAGTGATGTAAAAACAATGCTTCGTTCTAAAGAGGATGAATATACTAAGTTTGATATTAATAATAAATCTCAAGATGAAATAATTGATATCGTTTTAGAAAATCATAAATTAATAGAGCGACCTATTGTTATAAAAGATGGAAAAGCTGTGATTGCTAGACCTATGGAAAATTTAACTAAATTATTAGCTTAATTTTAATATAAATACAGATCAATTATCTTTAAAGGAATTACAATGAGTACAGTTAGCAACAAACCAGTCAATATGGATGACAAAGACACATTAGAAGATTTAAATAGTATAGAAAAACAAAAACTAAATCTTAAACCAATTGACTACTTTAAGGAGATAGCTTCATTGCATCTTGATTCTGTAGGAAATGGAGATCGTTTTTATCTACAAGATTTTGGATTTTACAACAATGAACTAACAGATGATGAGTATATGTTAAGACTTAGATTTCCAGGTGGAA
>CAYUNC010000194.1:0-2215 GCA_964445915.1 uncultured Arcobacter sp. | reverse complement strand
ACATTAGAAAAGATTTTACAAAAATCAACAGATAAACTTCATAAAAGTATTGGATTTGGATTCGTAGCTACAGCTATTATGCAATCAAGTTCTTTAGTTTCAGTTTTAACTATATCATTTATTGGAGCAGGACTTATTGGTCTTGCACAAGGTATTGGTATAATTCTTGGAGCAAATATTGGTACTACTACTGGTGCTTGGCTTATGGCTGGATTTGGATTAAAAGTTAAAATCTCTGCTTATGCTATGCCTATGCTTGTATTTGGAATTATATTAATATTCCAAAAAGCAAAAGCTTTAAAAGGTTTTGGTTATATCTTAGCTGGACTTGGATTCTTATTTTTAGGTATTCACTATATGAAAGATGGTTTTGAAGCATTTAAAGCATCAGTAGATCTAGCTTCTTTAGGTGTTGAAGGATTTAAAGGTTTAATGATATTTATAGGTATTGGTATTTTAGCAACGGTTGTTATGCAATCATCTCATGCTACTATTGTACTTATTTTAGCAGCATTATCTGTAGGACAAATTAGTTATGAAAATGCTTTAGCTTTAACAATTGGAGCAAATATTGGTACAACTATTACTGCAGTTATTGGGTCATTAAGTTCAAATATAGATGGTAAGCGATTAGCTGGAGCACATTTTATTTTTAATGTTATAACAGCAATTGTTGCAGTAATATTTATGGATCAAATTATAGGGATTGTAGCTGTTATTAGTGATAGTTTTGGAATAGCTAGTGATAATCATACTTTAAGATTAGCTGTTTTTGATTCATTCTTTAAAATTATGGGTGTATTAATGTTTATACCATTTGTTGATAAATTAGTAAGTTTCTTACAAAATAATTTAAAAGGCAAAGATGTAAAAGAAGTTCAAAGTCATGATACTGCTCAATATTTAAATGAATCTGTTCTTGAATTACCAGATACTGCAATGGCAGCAATCGTACAAGAAACAAAACATTTATATACAAATGCATTTGAAATTATTACTCATGGTATAAATTTAAAACGACATAATATTGTTAGTGATATGGAATTAGATGATGTAGTAAAAGATGCTTATGCAACAAGCCCTGTTAATATAGATGAGTTTTATGATAACCGTATTAAAGGTATCTACGGAGAGATTATAGATTTCTCTACAAAAGCACAGACAATGATGGAAGCTGAACAGATTGAAAAGTTATACAATATTAAACTAGCTGCTAGAGATATTGCAGAAGCTATTAAAGATACAAAACATCTTCAAAAAAATCTAATTATATATTGTAGTGATGCAAATCCTCATATGAAAGAACAATATAATGGTATTAGAGTAGGAATAGCTCAACTACTTAGAAATGTTGATAAAGTTTCTAAAATGGAAGAGGAAGATGAAATATTATTACTTTTAAGTAAAGCAAAAGTAGATATGGAAAGATTTGATATATTAGCAAATGGAACATTAGACAATTTAATTAGAAATAGTTTAATTACAAATGAGATGGCAACATCACTTATGAATGATAGTTCTTATGCATATGAAATAAATAGACATTTTATAGCTATGGCTGAAATTATATTTATTGATGATTCAAGTGATTTAGCAAATATCAGAGAAGAGATGCTAATGGACGAAGATGACGCCAAATCAATTTTAAGTAAAGGAGAATAAAATGAATGTTAAAAAATTTATAGATACAGTGAAAAGTTCACTTGGTATAAAAGATAGTAAAAACAATGGTAAAAAGAAATCGATGAGAAATCTTTTAAAAAAGTTAAATAATAAAAAAGATGAGTTAGATAAAAGTTTAAAATCTAAGAAAGTTAAAGAATCTAAGAAAACTAAAAAAGAGTTACAAGAGAAAAGAGAAATTGTACTTGCTCAGATTAAAAAAGGTAAAAAGATTTTAGAAAAGCTAAATTCTTAATCAGGAAATAAATATATGAATAATAATGTAGTAGAGATAGATGGAAACGATATATCAATTGAAGAATTGATAAGCGTTTTCAAAAAAGCTAAATCAGATAAAAAGAATGAAAAGAAAGCTGTAACTAAAAGAAAAGAGGAACAGCAACTTAAACCTTATCAATCTGAGCTTATTAAACTTCAGCAACATATTGAAAAGACAAATCAGAAAATGATTATTCTTTTTGAAGGTAGAGATGCTGCTGGAAAAGGTGGAACAATAAGAAGAGTTACTAGATATATGGATGAAAAACATTAT
>CAYUNC010000193.1:0-2220 GCA_964445915.1 uncultured Arcobacter sp. | reverse complement strand
CAGCATTTAAAATCAAAACTCAACCAAATATATATTGTCTATCAACAATAGAATCTACTTTATGTATTTTAGAACTTCTAACAAATCATAAAATAGAAGATATAACAAACGAACAATTAGAAAACTTTCTAGAGCCATTTAATCAAATGGTAGCATATCAAGTAAAATGTAATATTGAATCTGGAGATGGAAGTGTAAGGTATAAGATACCTTATAAAGATAGTAAATAAAAGTTAAAAGTTATTGCTTAAAATGGTGCGAAGAAAGAGATTTGAACTCTCACACCAAAAATGGCATCAGCCCCTCAAGCTGACGTGTCTACCGTTCCACCACCTTCGCATTTTAAGAAGTTGTATTATATCTGATAATATTTATATAGTTAATTAAAAAAGATAATAGATAAAATTTTGACTTAAAAAAAAGGGTCTTGGTATTAAACCAAGACCCTTAGTATTTTTAAGAGACTATCCTAAAAATGGGTTAGCATATAATGCAATTAATGCAATTACAAGTGTATAGATAACTTGAGCTTCAATCATTGCTAATGCAATAAACATTGTAGTCATAAGTTTTCCACCCATACCTGGGTTTCTAGCAGTTCCAGCAATTGTTGCAGCAGCTGTACTACCCATACCAATAGCACCACCCATAGCAGCAATACCAAGTCCAACACCAGCAGCTAATACTGAGTATGCTTGAACCATTGAGTTACCTTCATTCGCGAATGCAGCAGTTGCTAAAGCAACCATTAAAAATAAAACTTTTTTCATTTTATATCCTTTTTTTATGTTAATTTTTCCAAAGTCAGTTCGGCTAGCGTAAATGAATCTATAAATAAACTCACCAATACAAACATAAATGCTTATATTTTCCTACTTAACACTTTGATTGGACGAAGTATATCGAAAATTTATTTAGTTTATACTTTTATTAGTAAGAAAAAGGTATAATCGCATTATATTAAGATATAAAATACTACTGGAGTTTGAATTGGAAAATATTAATATGTTTGATGTAATTGTATTATCACTTGTTGCATTACTTGGACTTAAAGGTTTATTTAGAGGTTTTATAAAAGAGTTTTTTGCTCTTTTTGGAATAGTAGGTGGGGTTTTTGTAGCTTCACGAGTTTCATCTCAAGCTGGAGAATTAATCCACAACATTATACCTTTTGACAACAACAACACTATGCTTCTTGCAGGTTTTGTAGTATCTATTGCTGTTTTTTGGAGCTTGGCTTATATTGTAGGTATTGTATTGAGTAAAGTTTTTAGCCTAAGTGGCTTAGGAATTTTTGATAAGGTTCTTGGATTTGTATTTGGTGCAGGAAAAGTATTTTTACTTTTTTCTATTATCGCTTTTGCTATATCTGGGATAGAGGCTATAAATAAAAGTTTAAATAAAAGACTAGGCGATAGTATAGTTTTCCCTATTTTAAAAGATACTGGAAGTATTATTATCAAGCTAGATACTACAAGATTAGAAAAAAATGTTTCAGCTCAAGTAAATAGTGTAGTAGAATCTACAAAAGAAACTTTAGAAGATATATCAACAGAAGTAGTTAAAGAAAAAATTGAAGAAAAAATAAAAGAATTGAAGGAATAAAAAAATTGTTCGAAAATAAATATATACAACAAAGAATAGAAAAAGCTGATACATTAAGAGAAGCAGGGATAAACCCATATTCAAATGATAGTAAAAGAGATACAACAGTTGCTAAGTTTTTAAATGTAAACAGCGATGTTCATGATATGGAAAACAAAAGAACGGATACTAGACACTATACAGTTTCTGGTCGAATTAAATTTTTAAGAATTATGGGAAAAGCTTCATTTGTTAAGATTGAAGATGAAAGTGGTCTTTTACAAATTTATGTAGCAAGAGATAATTTAGCTGAAGGTTTTTATAACGATACTTTTAAGAAGATGTTTGAAGTTGGTGATATAGTTGAAGCTACTGGTTATCCTTTTGTAACTGGTAAAGGTGAGCTTTCACTTCATGTAACAAACTTAGATATGCTTACAAAAGCAATCTCTCCACTACCTGAAAAATATCACGGTATTCAAGATAAAGAGTTAAGATATAGACAAAGATATTTAGACCTTATTATGAATAGTGAAGTGAGAAAAACTTTTCATATACGAAGTCAAGTTATTAGTTTAACTAGAAGATTTTTTGAAGATAAAGGTTTCTTAGAAGTTGAAACTCCTATGATGCACC
>CAYUNC010000192.1:0-2244 GCA_964445915.1 uncultured Arcobacter sp. | reverse complement strand
CTAATAGGTGGTAAAAGAGGTAAGAGATATTTTGTTGATTATCTTCTTTCTTACAAAAATACTAACCTAGCTATTATTGAAGCAAAAGCCCAATCAAAAGACCCATTAGATGGTTTACAACAATCAATAAATTATGCACAAAGATTAGGTATTGATTTTGTATATTCTACAAATGGACATAAAATATATGAACACTCTTTGAAAGATGGAAAAGGTGGTTTTATTGAAAACTATCCAACACCTGATGAACTATTTGAAAGAAAATATGGTAATCCAAATACTCAAAAACAAAATATTATAACTTGTCCGTTTCATATTGAGGGTAGTATGAAGCCAAGATTTTATCAACAAATAGCAGTACAAAAAACTATAGAATCTATTGCAAATAATGATGATAGAGTTCTTTTGACTTTAGCAACAGGAACGGGTAAAACTTATATAGCTTTTCAAATAGCATATAGATTATTCCAATCAAAGTGGAATAGAGATGGAAGTGATAGAAGACCTAAGATATTATTCTTAGCTGATAGAAATGTACTTAAAGACCAATCAATGAATACTTTTAATCCATTAGAAAAAGATATGGTTGAGATAAATGGAAAGATTATCAAAAAAAGAGGTGGTAAAGTTCCTACTGCTGGTAATATCTTCTTTGCAATTTACCAATCAATAGCTGAAAATAAAAATAGAGCTAGAGATACAACAGATGAAGAGATGGAAGATGATGTAACTGCATATTATAAACAGTATCCAGCTAACTTTTTTGATTTGATTATTATTGATGAGTGTCATAGAGGTAGTGCAAATGATACAAGTAGTTGGAGAGATATTTTAAATCACTTTGGTTCAGCTGTACATTTAGGACTTACTGCCACACCAAAAAGAGATGACAATGGAGATACTTACAAATACTTTGGAGACCCTATCTATGAATACTCATTAAAAGATGGTATCAATGATGGATTTTTGACACCATACAAAGTTAAAAGAATAAAAACAAATATAGATGAATATAAGTTTGACCCAAATGATATTATTACTGGTGAATTAGAAAAGCATATAGTAGAATTAAATAAATTTGAAACACAAGTTATTATCCCTAAAAGAACAGAACTAATAGCCAAAACAATTTTACAAAATATGAATAAGATGGATAAAACAATAGTATTTTGTGTAAATCAAAAACATGCACTAGATATGAAAATAGCAATTGATAAATATAAA
Source organism: uncultured Arcobacter sp. (assembly GCA_964445915.1). GTDB lineage: Bacteria > Campylobacterota > Campylobacteria > Campylobacterales > Arcobacteraceae > CAJXII01. The sequence continues at coordinate 1,020 of CAYUNC010000192.1, read as the reverse complement.
ACTATCAAAGACAATCATTATTGTGTAAGAGTTACTTCTGATGAGGGTGAGATAGGTAGAGATTATTTAGAAAGTTTCCAAAATAATGATAAAGATATACCTGCTATTCTTACAAGTTCAAAGATGCTAACTACTGGAGTAGATGCAAAAAATGTACGAAATGTAGTATTAACAGCACCTATTAAATCTATGACTGAATTTAAACAAATTATTGGTCGTGGTACTCGTGTATTTGATGGTAAAGATTTTTTTACTATTATGGATTTTGTGGGTGCTACAAATTTATTTTATGATGATAGATGGGATGGAGTAGCCGAAGAAGTTACCAAAACTGAAACAGTAAATATTGATGATGAAGATTATGAAATAAATTCTGATAATAGTGATAATGTAAGTGATATTAAATCTGACAATAGCAATGAGGCACAAACAAATACTAAAGAAAAAGTTACTATTGATATAAAAGGCAAAAAGCTTAAAGTTATTGATATAGAAACTACTTATGTTGGAGTTGATGGGATACCACTTAAAACAGAAGATTATTTAGAATTATTGATAGGTGTTCTTGGTAGATTTTACAATGATGAAGATGGACTAAGAGAGATATGGAGCAATCCAACAAATCGAAAAGATTTGCTACATAAACTAAGAGATATGAATATAGATGAATCTCAACTAAATGATTTAAAACAAATTTTTAATGCACATGACAGTGATATTTATGATGTATTGGCTCACTTGTCATTTAATCTAAATATTCAAACTCGTGAAGAAAGAGTATTAAATGTTGAAAATTCTGATTTCGTAGAACAATACCATACAGATAAAGCTAAAGATTTTATTGGATTTATATTAGAACGATATAGAAAAGATGGGGTTAGAGAACTTGATGAAGATAAGCTTGGTAATTTAGTTGATTTAAGTGGGCTTGGAAGTGTTAGAGAAGTTGCTGAGGATTTTGGTGGGATACCACAGATGAGAGATGAGTATTTTGAATTGCAGAGGGAGATTTATAGATGA
>CAYUNC010000191.1:0-2250 GCA_964445915.1 uncultured Arcobacter sp. | reverse complement strand
CAATTAGCTGATTATTATGTTGATTTATGTGCTAAGTATCCTATTGTTTCTATTGAAGATGGTTTGGATGAAGATGATTGGGCTGGTTGGAAAATACTTACAGAAAAGCTTGGTGATAAAGTTCAATTAGTTGGTGATGATTTATTTGTTACTAATGCAAGTATTTTAAATGAAGGAATTCAAAAAAATATTGCAAACTCAATTTTAATCAAACCAAATCAAATTGGAACTGTGAGTGAAACAATGCTTACTATTAGACTTGCACAAAGAAATAACTACAACTGTGTAATGTCACATAGAAGTGGTGAATCAGAAGATGCATTTATCGCTGATTTTGCTGTTGCTTTAAACTGTGGTCAGATTAAAACAGGAAGTACTGCTAGAAGTGACCGTATCGCTAAATACAATAGACTTTTAGAGATTGGTGCTGAGATTGGGTATGCTGAGTATTTGGGAAAAGAACCTTTTTCTAGATAAGTTTATTTATGCCTAAAGTAAAGCTAAGAGTTCTAAAAAAAATAAAATTTGTTTTTATAGTTAGTTTTGCTATTATATTAACATTAGTTTTTGCAAGATATGTATCAGAACTATTGTTTGAAGGTAAAAATTCATACAAAGTTTATAGTGCATTAAAGGAACAAAAAGAATATTTAGATTTCACTATCAAGCAAATACAGTTTGATAATGCAAGGTTACAAAAAGAATATTTTGAATTAAAAAATTTAGAACCTGAGAATAATTAAAAGGAATAAAAATGTATATTAAAAGTATAATTAAAATGAGTTTATTAGCAGTATTAGTAAGTTCATTAAGTGCTAGAGAGAATCCATTTGAAGCTGCACCATTTGTTAAGATGAAAGAAGAGGTATTAGAAAAACAAGAGATAATAATAGAGCCTTTTAATCAAAATGACAAAGGTAGAACTCTTAAAATAATATCACAAGATGAAAAAGCTATAGCTCCTATTCAAAGATTTATTCAACCTCCTGCAATTATTCCTGAACCTACAATTAAAGAAGTTGCAGAAGTTTCACCTGTAGAAGCAGTAGAAGAACCAAAAAATGTTGAAGAAATTACTATAGCTAAAGAAGAGATAAAAACTACAGTAGAAACTAAAACAACAATTGAAACTAAACAAAAGATAGAAGAAGAACCAAAAGAAACTACTATTATAAAAGAAGAGATACAAAAGATTCTTGCAATAGAGAAAAAAACTGAAGAGATAACTATCACTAAAGAAAAAGTTAAAGACCCTGTTACTAAAGAGGTTATTGCCGTTGAGACTAAAACTTATAAATATAACTTATTAGAATTTGTAAAAATTAATATCACTGATGATGTTTTAAATATTAAAACATCATATGATTTAGATAGAAAATTTCTTTTAGTTGATGAAAATAAAATGGTTTTTGATTTTATTGGTAAAATAAATTTCTCTACTCAAAGAGAAGGTTTATCTACACATGATGACTACAAAAAGATTATTATTGGAGCACATCCTGAAGAAAGATTTTTTAGAGTTGTAATCCAAGCACAAGAAGATGTAACTAAATATAAAATTGTTATTAATAAAGATGGTCTAATAGTAATTACAAAAAAATAATATTGAATAAGCAAATATACTTTATCACAGCAACAAATACTGATGTTGGTAAAACATATGCTTGTGAAATATTTCTCAATAAATTTGCTAAGCAAGGCAAAAAAGTTGGATATTTTAAACCTATAGAAACAGGTGTAGAAACTCAACCTTTAGATGGTTTAGCAATGTTAAATCTAACTACAAAATTAAATCCAAACTTTAAAGCTACAATAGATGATATAGTACCTTTCCAATTTAAACTTCCAGCATCTCCTTTTGTAGCTTCAAAAGGTAAAAACATAGATATAAATATTATCAAACAAAAAGCTCAAGAGTTATTAGAGTTTTGTGATGTACTAATAATTGAGGGTGCTGGTGGTTTGCTAGTACCTATAAATAAAGATTATTTTATGATAGATTTAATTAAAGAGTTTGATTGTCAAACTATTCTAATAGTTCCAAGCAATCTAGGAAGTATAAATGATACATTACTTTCTCAAATGGCTTTAAACAATGCAAATATTAAATATGAGTGGTATATAAATCTTTATAAAGATAAAAATAGTTTTATGGAAGTAACTATGCCATTTTATAAAGAAAATTTCGATAAAATAAACTTTATATAATATACATAATTAAAAGGATTTTAATTTGAAAAAAATTTTACT
>CAYUNC010000190.1:0-2254 GCA_964445915.1 uncultured Arcobacter sp. | reverse complement strand
CAAACTTAGATTTATCTATCATATGCTTAACTTTTAATTGTCTATCATAATCTAACTTTGCATATTTTACTGCTGTTTTAGAAACTTCAAGCATTGCTTTTAAATCATCATTATTTAATACTGCTATCGTATCACCTTTTTTTACTTCATTAGTAACTTCAACTAAAACTTTTTTAACAATACCACTACTACTAAAAGCTAAATTTGCACTTTGTTTTGCATGAACTGAAAAAGTTGCATATATACCATCGGCACTTAATCCACTAACTACTAACCATAACCCTAAAATTATTTTTTTCATTTTATCTCCTTCTTTTTTATATAGTTGCGTATATTTTTTCCTGAATAAAAATAGTAAATTGCATATGCAACTTCTAAATCATTTAAACTTTTTTGATATAAACTAAAAGCATTTGTTCTTATACTTAAAGCATCAAGGTAAGCTATGTTATCAACTATTCCTGCTTTATATTTTTCATCAATTATTTTATAAGTACTTTTTGCAGATATTAAAGCACTCAATGAACTTTTTATTTTTAGATTAGATGTACTTATTCTTGATTTTGATAAATCAAATAACATCTTTTGCTCTTTAATTTTATAGTCAATCTGAGATTTAAGAGATTGTGAATTAATCATAATTGCTTGTTTATTTTTAGATATTGCACCACCATCAAATAATCTTAAATTTACACTTAACATAATTTTATTTTGATTATCTAATCCAGCAGAATGTAAATTATCAGTTCTTCCATAATCATATATATTGTAAGTATCTGATATATTTATTTGTGGTTTATATGCACTACCTATTGAGTTTGCTAGATTTTTAAGTGAACTATCTTTTGCTTTTAAAGATTTGATACTCTCATCAATAACCCATACTAAATCTGATTGTTTTATAAACTTTGAATCATCAAGTATAGAAATATCTTTACCAACTTTTAATTCTAAAGCTTTGATTACTGATAATCTGTGAAATTTTAATGATTGAATATTATAATTATTTGTATCATAGTATGATTGTAATTTATCTATCTCATCTTTTGATGAAAGTTTAGCATCATAAAATTTCTCTACTCTTTTTAATTGTGCTTTTAGTGACTTGGCTTTTTTCTCTAATGCCAATAATGATGAATCAATATTTTTAATAGTAAAAAACTCTTGTATAATTTGTAAATTTAAACTCTTTTGAAAAGCTAATTTATCAAATTGTGTTATTTTTAATTCATCTTTTTTTTGTTTTACTATTGATGAATCTTTTCCACCATTGTAAATATTAAAAGATATTTTTGCATAACCATTAGAAATATCTCCTGCTAAGTTTGGAGTTTTTTCATCAAATCTTTGATAAGAACCACCTATGTCAAGTGTAGGGAAATATGAACTTTTAGATGATTCAATCTCTTTTTGTTTTGATTTGACTGTTAATTCTTTGGCTTTAATTAGCATATTGCTATTGTTTGTATATTCTAATAATTGATTTAAACTATCTGCATAAAAGATAGTAGGTATTATTAAATATAATAATTGTTTTTTCATTTACATTCCTAATATTGTCTTACTAGAAAGATAACATTATTATACTTAAATATATCTTGCTAGAAAGTTATATTTTATTAATATATTATTTGATATAATAACATTATGAAAAAAATACACTTAGATGATGCCTATGAAAATATATTAAAAGATGATAAAGAAATTTTTGCTTTAGATTTGCCATTAACATTAATATATAAATATATGTTTAGCCGTCATTCAAATCTACTACAAACTAAATATGACTTAAATAATTCAGAATTTGATGTATTAGCATCATTACATTTTAGTGGTAAAATTTTGACACCAACTGCTATATATGAAGCAACTATTTATTCATCTGGTGGTATGACTAAAGTTTTAAAGAAATTAAAAGATAAAAAACTAATCACTAGAATACCATCAAAAGAAGATAAAAGAAGTATGCTAGTTAAAATTGAGTTAAAAGGTGAAGCTCTAGTTGAAACTTGTATAAAAGATATAGGTGAAGTAGATAATGAAATTTTTTCAGTTTTAGATGTAAAAGAACAAGAATCATTAAAACAGATTTTGAAAAAACTTGTTTATTCTTTGGTTGAGAATTAATTGTATTAATTATTACTAGTTGGTTCTAAAGGAACTTGAGGTTCATTTTTATAAACTCTACCAAGTTCTAAAATATTTATATCATCTTTATTATCATAAGTAGGTACTAAAAGAAGTTTCATACCTT
>CAYUNC010000189.1:0-2289 GCA_964445915.1 uncultured Arcobacter sp. | reverse complement strand
CCCCATAAAGTATATTCTTTATATTCATCTCTTTTAATCTCATAAATATTCATCTGCTTTGCTAATTTATTAAGTATAGCATTATCTTTTAAGTCTTTTTTAAATACATCACAATAAGGACAAGTATTACTAGAAAATATTAGCATTACAGGTTTATTATTTGTAACTATATCTGTACTTTTAAGAATTAAATCATTTGAAAATAGGGTACATATAAATAATGATACAATAAATATTATTTTAGCCATTATCTATTAACCTCAATACCATTGGCAATATAAAAATCTTTTAAAGTTTGATAAACTTCTCCATTTTTTCTATCTTTGCCTTCCCATTTTTTACTATCCATAAAATCCATTGTTACTAGAAATTGTTTTGTTGGCATATATCCAGGCACTAAAATAACTGCTTTCCCTTTATCATCTGTAAAAATAATTGTAGGCGTTCCCACAATTCCATAAATAGTTATCATTGTTTTAGTATCAACATCCATAAACTCACCTTCATGAAATAATTTATGTTTTAAATTATCTGATGTTTTAAGATAATATGATGAAAAATCATTTTTAATTCTATCTTGAAATTTTTTACTATCAAAAACATCTTCTTTTAATTTCATTGTATAAGGATCAGCATTTGCACCAAAAACTAATATCATGCTTTTACCATTTGGTGCTATTTTTGCAGGATCTTTAAATGTACTATAAAATACATCTGATGCTTCTTTTGCTAAATTTATAACCGCAGGTTTTGTAACTTTTGCAACTTCTTGTGTAGATTTTATTGTAGGTTCAATTACTTTTGCTTTTGATGTTTTATCATCACAACCTGTTGTAAATAATCCTAAAGTTCCTATAAGTAGTGCTGTTGTTAAATGCTTGTACATTTATATCCTTTTGATGTTAATTATAAAAAAATATTTTATCCATATTTCTTTAAAATAAACATAAAAAATAAGAGGAGATAAACTCCTCTTATACTTTAAACATTTAAGTAAATTTTACTTAGCTGCTTTTTTATAGATCTCATTCATCTTATTAATATGCTCTTGAGCATTTAGTTTTCCGTTTGTATCTAATTTATCCCATGTAGCTTTATCATCCATATTTACATGACAACCCATACATAGTCCAGTTTTTTCCATTCTTTCTCTTTGATCTTGATCTAAAGGTCTAGAAGCTGGCCAATGTGTTCCAACAGTTTGTAATTGTCTACCATCTCTAGTAACAATTTGAGACCAGTCATACCACATACCAGGAATAGCTTTCATTTGAACAGTTTTAGATTTAGGTATAAATTCACCAGTTCTTAAATCTTGAAGATCTAAATATTGGTCTTTATCATATCCATTCATAAATTGTCCATCACTAATTCCATATCCTAAAGTTTTAGGATTTGAGTGACATGATTCACAAGTTCTAGCTTTTCTACCAGATGTATGAGGTTGAACAGGTGACATATCTGTTCCAGCTACCATACTTCCACCAGGTCCATCAGGAACTTGAGCTTGTTTGTTAAGTATCAATGTTTTACCATCAGGTCCAATTACAGAATATGTAACTTGACAACCAGGCATAATAGGAGTAACAAGACCTTCACCATTGATACCTAGCATTGGGTCTTCCCATCTTAAGTAACTTCTAGTTTCACTTGCTTTTCCCATTTGTTTAACACCTTTAGTACCAAGAACAGACTCACTTGTCTCACCTGTTAAGTTACCATTAGCATCTTTTAATAAACTACTACCACTTGCAATCCAATCCATTTTTGATTTACCAGGAGTATAATCAACTTTTACATGACATCCATAACATTGAGGAGCCCAATCAGAGTGACATGCATAACATTCCATCTCTTCCATATGAGGTTTAATCACACCCATAGCAATATGTGCTTCAGGAGAATTCCAGGTATTTGTTTCAGCTTTGTATTTTAATAAAGGAAGATCTAAATCTTTACCAGATGCAAGATGTACAACTGCTTTATTAGCATCTTTAGCTTTTACTACATTTCCTAGAGGGTTACCTCTTGTAGATAGTAAATAACCACCTTGTACTGGATATTCCATACCCATTTTCATCCATTCAGGAAGTTGGGTAGCCATTCCTCTTGGACCTTCAGGTAATTTAATTCCAAATTTCTCACCAAAACCAATTTGTAGTTCCCATGGATATTTATCATTTGTACCATGACAATCTGAACATTCAATTTCAACTTGACCTAAAGTAGTTCCAGCGATTGTACCATCACCATGCATATCAATAGATGTATGACAATCTTGACAAGTCA
>CAYUNC010000188.1:0-2299 GCA_964445915.1 uncultured Arcobacter sp. | reverse complement strand
AAATATGATGTATAATGAATTCTTACCTACAACAGATAGAATGGATTATATCGCATCAACTTCAAATAACTATGGTTATGCTTTAGCTATTGAAAAGTTAATTGGTGTTGAAGCTCCAAGACGAGCAGAAGTTATAAGAACTATGCTTTTAGAGATAAATAGACTTATCTCTCACCTTTTCTGGTTAGCAACTCATGCACTAGATGTTGGTGCTATGTCAGTATTTTTATATGCGTTTAGAGAAAGAGAATACGCAATGGATTTAATGGAAGATTATTGTGGAGCTAGACTTACTCATAGTGCAGTAAGAATTGGTGGAGTTCCTTTGGATTTACCAAAAGGTTGGATTGCAGATATGGAAAAATTCATGAATGTACTAACTGAACAAATTGGAGTTTATGAAGGACTTTTATCACAAAATAGAATCTGGAAAATGAGACTTCAAGGTGTTGGTGTAATTGATCAAAAGATGGCAAAATCTTGGGGTTGTAGTGGACTAGTACTAAGAGCTACTGGTGTTAAATGGGATTTAAGAAAAGAGATGCCTTATGGATTATATCCTGAGTTAGATTTTGATATTCCTGTTGCTACAACTGGCGATAGTTATGGAAGATATAAATTACATATGCAAGAGATGAGAGAATCAATGAAGATTTTAAAACAACTTATACCTATGTATGAAGAAAGTGATACTCAGCTTATGGCTATCTCTCCTGAATATATCTCTGCTACAAAAGAAGATATTATGACACAAAATTATTCTTTAATGCAACATTTTGTTTTAGTAACTCAAGGTATGAGACCACCAAAAGGTGAAGTATATATTGCAACTGAATCACCAAAAGGTGAATTAGGTTTTTATGTAGTTTCAGATGGTTCTCCGTATCCATATAAGATGAAAGTTAGAGCACCTAGTTTTTGGCATACAGGATTACTTCAAGATTTATTACCAGGACTTCAGTTAGCTGATGTTGTTACTGTTATTGGTAATTTAAATATAGTATTTGGGGAGATTGATAGATAATGAAAAGATATGATTTAAGAGACCACAAAGCTGACTTTATACCTAGACTTTTAGAGTTAATGAATACTGAAATCACTGATGGTGAAAACGGAATTTTTATTTTTGAAATTGGTGATTTTTCAGCAATTCAAAATGTTGCAGATGCTGTAAAAGAAAATAAATTTACATTAATGAACTCTTTGAAGTTTAATGAAGTAGATTGGACTGTTGTAGTTAAAAAAGAGGCTCCTGCTGTAGTAGTAGAAGCTCCTGAACCAGCAGTAGAAGAAAAATAAGGTTAAGGTAGAATTTTGAGTAAAGTATATTTTTCTTCATGGCAGGGTGAGATAATTGACAATCGTGGTGTAAAAGCTGAAGATTGGCAAGAAGCTAGTGCTAAATTACCTGTGCAATATGATAAAGAAAATTCAACAAAAGCTTTTGTAGGCTGGGATGGTTTCGCATTATTTGAAGATGATGTAGATGTTGTAAAATTAGCTTTAAATTATGCTAGACAATATCAAGAATATTCTGAAGCTTGTGGACGATGTACTCCTGGACGATGGGGTGGGCAAATCTTATATGATATGCTTGATAAAATCGCACGAGGTGAAGGTACATTTGATGATTTAGCTCATATAAAAGAGATAAGTTCAACAATGACTACAACAAGTAAATGTGAAATTGGTAAAACAGTTCCAGTTCCTATTTTAGGAATGATTGAAAGTTTTGAAGAGCAATTTGTAACTTTGATTAAAACACAATCAAAATCTCCTTGGTATGACCAAAATGATGAGAAGTATATAGCAAATGTTACTGCACCTTGTAGTGATATGTGTCCTACTCATGTTGATATTCCAGGATATATTGAAGGTGTAAGAGAGTTGAATTTTGAAGAATCTTTAGCAAGTACAAGAGCAGCAATGCCTTTAGCACATGTTTGTGGTAGAGTTTGTCCTCATCCTTGTGAAGATGCTTGTAGAAGAGTAAATCTTGATGAAGCAGTTTCAATTATGGAACTAAAAAGAATTGGTGCTGACTATGAAACTGATCATGGCTTAGAATGGTTTCATCCAGTTAAACCAAAAAAACCAAGAAACGATGGTAAAAAGATTGCACTTATTGGTGCAGGACCAGCTGGTCTTACAGCTGCTTATTATTTAGGTCTTGAGGGTATTGAATGTACAATTTATGAAGAACTTCCAGTTCTTGGTGGAGAAGTTGCAGTTGGTGTTCCTGAATATAGAATGCCTATTGATAAGTACAATAAAGATATTCAATTAGTTGAAGATTTAC
>CAYUNC010000187.1:0-2303 GCA_964445915.1 uncultured Arcobacter sp. | reverse complement strand
CTTGATTTAATTCAAAATGCTTCACTTTTAGATTTAGGGCAAATGGCAAGTAAGAGAAAACTTGAACTTCACCCTAAAAAGGTTACAACTTTTGTAATTGATAGAAATATAAACTATACAAATATTTGCTGGGTTGATTGTAAATTTTGTGCTTTTTACCGACATTTAAATGATGCAGATGCATATATATTAACTTTTGAAGAGATAGATGAAAAAATAGATGAACTACTTGAAATTGGTGGAACACAAATCTTATTTCAAGGTGGAGTTCATCCAAAACTTAAGATTGAATGGTATGAAGATTTAGTTGAACATATCTGTACAAAGTACCCAACTATTACATTACACGGTTTTTCATCTATAGAGCTTGATTATATTGCTAAGTTATCAAAGATTAGTTATACAGAAGTTTTACAAAGATTAAAAGATAAAGGTTTAGCTTCTATTCCAGGTGCTGGTGCAGAGATACTAAATGATGAAGTTAGAGATAAAATCGCACCTAAAAAACTTGATACCAAAGATTGGCTAGAAGTACACAGAGTTGCTCATAATATTGGTATAAAATCAACAGCAACTATGATGTTTGGTACGGTTGAAACTGATGAACAAATAATAGAACATTGGGATAAAATACGACAACTTCAAGATGAAACAGGTGGTTTCAGAGCATATATAATGTGGAGTTTTCAATCATCAAATACTCAACTTTTAAAAGAGATACCATCATTACAAGCACAAAGTTCTAATAGATATTTAAGACTTTTAGCAGTAGCAAGATTGTATTTAGATAATTTTGAAAATATTCAAAGTTCTTGGGTTACACAAGGTAGCTATATTGGTCAAATGGCACTTAAATTTGGTGCAAATGATTTAGGTAGTACAATGATGGAAGAAAATGTGGTAAGTGCAGCAGGTGTAACAAATACAATGAATCAAAATGAGATGATAGAATTGATAAAAGATATGGGTGAAAATCCTGCAAAACGAAATACAGCTTACGAAATTTTAGAAAGATTTAACTAATGAGATTTTTTTTCTTACTTTTTACTTTATTACAAGGAATACTAATGGCTTCAACAATAGAAATGATAAATATAAATAATAAAAAAATACCAGTAGTTTTTGAAAAACATAAAACATTGCCTATTTTTAATTTACAATTGGTTTTCCAAAATAGTGGATATATTTTAGATGGTAAAAAAAGTGGGTTGACATCTTTAAGTGCAAAGGTATTAAACGAAGGTACTTTAAAAGATGGAGCTATTAAATTTGCTAGAAAGTTAGAAAATAAAGCTATTTCTATTAGTACCTCAAGTGGTTTTGAAACTTTTGTAATAGAAGTTAGTTGTCTAAAGAGTGAATATAAAACAGCCTTGAAATATTTAGAAGAGTTATTGTCAAATCCAAATATAACAAAAGATACACTAGATAAATTAAAGAAATTACAAATTAGTAAATTAACACAAAAACAAAATGACTTTGATTATTTAGCAAAAGTACAATTAAAAAAGATTATATTCAAAGGTACAACTTTGGAAAATAGTTCATCAGGAACTATAAAATCAATAGAAAAGATTAAAGTAAAAGATATAGAAAAAAACTTAAATACTATTTTAAATATTGACAACCTAATCATTGTTGCAGGTGGAGATATAACTATTGATGAGATAAATAAAGCTATAACTCCTATAATCAAAACTTTAAACTCAAGTGGAAAAACAAAATTACAGACTGTAAATATTGCTAAGAAAATAGAAACTAAGATAAAATTTAAAGATACTAAACAAGCTTATATATATTTTGGTAGTAATTTTAATATTGATGTTAAAGATGAAGATAGTTATAAAGCAAATGTTGCTTCATTTATTTTAGGTGGAAGTGGTTTTGGCAGTAGATTGATGGAAGAGATACGAGTAAAACGAGGATTGGCATATTCTGCTTATGGTTATGTTGCTATGCAAAAATCACATACTTATTTTACAGGATATTTACAAACTAAAGTGGAAAATCAAGAAAAAGCAAAAAAACTTGTAATAAAACTTGTAAAAGAATTTGTTGATAAAGGTGTGACAGCAAAAGAGTTAGAAAGTGCTAAGAAGTTTTTACTTGGTAGCCAACCTTTAAGAACAGAAATATTTGCACAACGACAAAGTAGGGCATTTCATTTATACTATAAAGGACAATCACAAGACTATCCAAAAAAAGAATTGAAGCTTATTGAAGATTTAAAGTTAAGTGATTTAAATAAATTTATTAAACAACATAAAGAGATGACAGAGTTATCTTTTTCAATTATAACAAAA
>CAYUNC010000186.1:0-2373 GCA_964445915.1 uncultured Arcobacter sp. | reverse complement strand
TTTTTAATTTTTTCTTATTATCTGTGATATTTATAATCTCATAATTTTCGCTAAACGACTCTTTTGTCCAGTTTGCACTACCAAATATCACATAATGATTGTCTATTATAGCTAATTTTATATGTTGTTTATTTTTTGTTTGAATAAGTTTAAAATTTTTAGATAATTTTAATTTTGTCTTTCCGTATATTAATGTAACGGCTACATCTCTCTTGGTTGCTTTCACTAAGGCTTTGTTGAACTTTTTATAACTAAAGTTGTACATCGCTATATCTACTGATGTTTTAGCATTTTTGATTAGGCTTGTTATCTCTTTTTTGGCACTCTTTGCATCGTTTGGTAGGAAGTATATCTTAGCTAATGCAAGTGATGAAGTGATAAAAATCACTAAAATCAATAATATTTTATTTAGATTTTTCATCAATAGCATCTGGGTCAAAGTCACAACATTGGAAGATGTGTTTTTCTGGGTATCTTATATATTCATACCCTTGATAAGCCGTATATATTCCAAAGACAATTACACTAACAGAAGCTAGTTTTATCATAGTATTTCTGAAGCCACTTTTTTTAAATAATCCAACAAAAAATCCTAGACTAAATAATGCAGGCACAGTGCTAAGTCCAAAAATTAACATAACTAAAGCACCATACGAAGCACTACCCGTACTAGCAGCTGCAACAGCAAAGAAATAAACTAATCCACAAGGTAATAATCCATTTAGCATACCTAAAATGAAAAAACTTGTAAGTGTTTTTGTTTGTAACAATGCTTTAAATTGTCTATGGTACCAGCTACTTTTTGATACTGAATGTTCTATTAGAGTTAAAAATTTTATTTTACCTGATAAAGAAAGTCCAGTTAAAATCATAAAAGTACCAGCAAGTAAAAGTAAAGAGCCATTTGCTACATTGTTAAACATAGCAACACCACCAATAAAACCAAACATAGCACCTAAGATAACATAAGTAGAAATCCTACCCATAGAGTATAAAATATGTGAGATAATCTGTTTTTGTTTTGCCCAAGTATCATCTATTTTGGTACTTGAATAAGCAACGATAATACCGCCACACATACCAATACAATGTCCAAATGAACCTAGAAAAGCAATAGTAATGATTGAAAATATATCAATGGCTTCCATAAGTTTATTGGTTTCCTAATAGTTGTTTTTTAATAAGTGGATTTGCTAAATGCTCGCCTCTAACCATATGTAAAAACATAGTATCAAAGTCGATTAAACCCTCACTCTTTTTCTCATAAGCACCAAATCCATAAAACATAGGAGTATCATCAGTTCTGCTAAACCAAGTGATTCTCGCATCTCTCCATCGTTTTGTATCTTTTGTCATCACCCATATTACAGCTTCATCTTTGAACTCTTTATTTTCAAGCCAATGAACCATACCACCATGGTCATGGAAAAACCAAGTATTTCCCGATGGTGATATAACTTGTGAAGCATAAGTGATATCATCTATTACCATACTACAGTCACTATCTTGAAACTTATTTATTATGATTTCAATAGGCTTTTTTTCTGTATTGCCTTTATAAATTACAGTCATATTTTGTGAAGTTGACATAGATAAAAATAGTATTATTATGATGCTGATTATTACAGCAATTGTTATAAATGGGGCAAATTTTTTCATAATTTAATTATACAAAAGAAGAGTTAAAGTTTTGTTAAATATTAAGTTTAGTAGTTGTAGTTTTTATTTGCAATATTTTCAATAAATACAGTAGCATAACTACTTTTAGGCAGAGTAAAACTTAACTTCATAGAATTTGTATCAGCTAGATACTTATTTTGTATATCTGTTGGTTGTATCCAAGCATCTCTTCTAGTACCTTTTTCATGTATAAACATATCATCAAACTCTTGCTCTATCTCACCAGCTTTTGATATGGCTCTTGATACTTTTCTACCTGGCATAAGCCCTGTAATAATAGTCTGTTTATGGTAAATATCTCCATCAAGTGGTAACAATACTTTGTGATTATGCTCTTGCGATAGCTGAACTCTCTTTGCAAGCCAAGCATTAAAAAAATAACTCTGATATGCTATTTTCATAAAAGATTCTAGCTTTTTATCACTATGTTTTATCTCTCCATAAACAATATCTTTTGCTTTTTTAAAATTATTCTCTTTCCCAAACCGTTGAAATCCAAAATAATTAGGTATTCCCCTTTTTTGGATTTGTGATATTCTTTGATATATAAAAGGTAACTCTTCAGGCTTTATATCTTTTAATATAATCTGAAATTTATTTTCTTTTAAGTCACCTATTTTTAACATTCTATTGTTTTTAAATGTATCTAAAACTTTGATATTCTTAGTTTCAATAAGCTTAAAATCTCTACTT
>CAYUNC010000185.1:0-2402 GCA_964445915.1 uncultured Arcobacter sp. | reverse complement strand
CTTTGTTGCGCTCTGCGTTTAATAGCCTTAATATTTCTCTTATCAAACGCAACTAACATCTCATACTCTTCACCACTACAGCCAATTAACTTTGGTATCTTCTGGGTGAACTTAAAACCAACTCTATTAAGAGATGATATCTTATCTAGGTCACTAAAGAGACCATCAGAAATATCCATTCCTGCTTTGAGATAACGTGAGGAGTATTTTATAAAATCTGCTCTTAATTTGATATCTACAAATTTAGATGCTTTATGAATAGTTCCCAAATTTAAAAGTTTTCTTAAATCCTTAGCTGAACGTCCAAGTTCCCCACTGTATGCTAAATAATCTCCTACTTTAACTCCACTTCTCAGTAGTGGCTTTTTTGTTTTAGAGATTATCGTTATTGTAATATCAAGTTTTATGTTACTTATCGTATCTCCACCAATAATTTCAATACCATACTCTTTAGACACACTCTCAAATCCACGTACCAATTCTTTCATATCATTCTTAGACATACTTTTTGGCATCGCAACACTTAAGAGTGCAAATTTAGGCACAGCATTCATTGCAATAGCATCTGAAATGTTCACTAACATTGCTTTTTGTGCAATTTGATAATAATTCATCCACTTAGTTTTAAAGTGAATATTTTCAAAAAAAGCATCTTTAGAGTAAACAAAGCCATCTATGTAAGCTCCATCATCACCTATATGATTACTTCTAATTTGTGATATAAAATAGTTTTCTAGGTTCAATCAATCTTCTTTTTAAGCATTTATTAATAACTAGCGTTATAGAATGATACGTTATTATAACATTATTAGGGAAAAACAGATGAAAAACTCCATAAAAAAGATATTTCAAAATCTAAATATATATATGCTTATTGTTTTATTTATGTCTTTTGTAGCCTTAGCGCTTACACTTGAACATCGACTATCAGTAAACAAAATAAAAAATTTAAATACTCAGAAAGATATTATATTATCTCTAACACAACTTGACAAAGAGGATATAGAGCTTGCACTAGTTATATTTCAAGGTAAAAGTGCTCAACTCAACAGTGATATAGACAAACTTCGAAATTCATATAAATATAATGTTACCGGTAAATATCTACTTGCTAATGAAACTGCATATGATCAAGACTTAAAGAAATTAAGGGATTTAGTAAATCTATTTAATAAAAGTGTGTACGAGGATCAAAAAACAAGAAGTATCAAAAAAGACAAAGATGCTAAAGAAAAAATTACTAAAGAAAATTTACAAGCATCATTTGATGCAGTAAATGCTCATATTGATGAGATGATTATAGAAGACATGAGATATAACGAAGCTATATTCATGCTCTTTGAAAAATTTATATTTATCTCTTTCGCTTTTGTTCTAATAGGAACATTCTGGTATAGAAAAAGAATAAATGATATTTACAATGATATAGAATTTTTATCCTCTACAGAAAAAAACTATGCTGAATATCAAATTTATAGCATCGAAGCTGATGCAATATCACAAAGAATGAAAAGAAAAGTTGTAACAACAGGTAACCCAGCCTTTATAGATCAAATTACTGGCATCAACAACTATAAAGGTATGATAACCGCCTATGGTGACAAAAAAGGTATGAAAGAGCAAAATTTCACTTCAGTAACAGTGATTGAAATTGATAATTTTTCAAAATCAAATAGAGCATATGACCAAGAACTAACATACGCTATACTAAAAAAGATAGCATTCACAATATCTTTACATGAGCAACCGACTGATGTTATTGCCAGGACAGATTACAATCAATTTACTATTATATTTTCAAGAGTTTCTAAAGAGCAATCATATAAAGATATTGATATTATCAGACAGAGTATTTCTGAACTAAAATTTAAAACTCCAAAAGGTGAAAACATCACTGTATGTGGTGGTTTTGTTATAAAACCAAGTCATACTAGTTTAGATGAAACTATTAAAAATGCAAAAGATATTCTAAACTATGCAAAATCTGTAACTAGAAATAAAATATATCAAACAAAAGATATAGCGGAACGTCACCTGTAAAAGTATATTTAAAATACTTATACAGGCCTCAACTTTTTATGTCTCAAATCGTAACAAACTCAAACTTCATCTAAACAAAGCTTCAATTTAACCTCTCGTAAGTCTACTCACGATATAATCAGCATTATTTTACAAGTTCTATACTAAGGAAATTTAATGAGTATTCCTATTTATACTTACGATGCTATTGTTGTTGGTGCCGGCCTTGCAGGTTGTGCCGCAGCAAGAGAGTTACAAAACGCAGGAAAGAAAGTTGCTGTAATTACAAAATTACACCCACTTAGAAGCCATTCAGGTGCAGCACAAGGTGGTGTTAACGCAGCATTCAGTGATGAAGACAGTGTGGAACTACACGAATTTGA
>CAYUNC010000184.1:0-2403 GCA_964445915.1 uncultured Arcobacter sp. | reverse complement strand
AAAAATGTAAAATGAGTATGGAACCCTACTCTTTACTATAACGCATTGTATGAGTTCTTGGAATAACGTTACAACATACACACTAAAATGCGTTAGCCTTACACCTTTTTCTTCTCTACATTTTCTAAGTCATCAATAGTATTCAATATATGTCCTAACGATATATGTGTTTAGAGTTGAATAATATTATTTTAAGGTTCAATTAATTGGGAGAGGGATAACATATAAGTAAGTATTATGAAAGGATTTTGATATGCAGACTGCTCTTTACCTATACAAAGAAAAAAACTGGAATACTAAGTTTGATATTTCATTAGATTCAAAAAATACTTTGATTCTTATTTTTGCTTCATTAGATGAACATAAAGTTCAAGAAGAAGTCTCTAATATTGCTACACTTTTTCCTAATTCTATTGTTATTGGGGCATCTACAAGTGGAGAAATTCTCAAAGAAGATGTTTTTGATGATACGATAGTAGTATCAGTTACAAAATTTCAATTAACTAAATTAAAAAATCATTCATGCAAGACTATAGGTAATGACACATCATATCAAGATGGTGTTAGCATTGCAAACGAACTTTATAATAACAATTTAAAAGGTATCTTTATATTATCTGATGGGCTTCAAACAAATGGTTCGAAACTTACATATGGTATATCTTCTGTTGTCAAATCTTCTGTTGTTGTAAGTGGTGGCTTAGCTGGAGATAAAGATAAGTTTGAAAAAACTTGGGTAATTGAAAATGGCATATTAAAAGAGTCTGCCGTCTGTGCTGTTGGTTTTTATGGAGACAATATTCATTTTGAAGCAGCTTCCAAAGGTGGATGGGATAGCCTCGGTTTAAGTAGAACTGTTACTAAAAGTAAAGATAATATTTTATATGAACTAGATGGTAAGCCTGCACTTGAAATATATAAGCGATATTTAGGGGATAAAGCAAAAGAACTTCCTGCAAGTGGGCTATTATTTCCTTTAGAACTCAGAGAAGGGGTTGATACAAAAGAGAGTAAAGTTAGAACTGTTTTGGGGATAGATGAATCAAATCAATCTATAACTTTTGCTGGAAATATTCCTCAAGGTGCAGAAGTAACACTAATGAAAGCAAACTTTAATCGTTTAGTCGATGGTGCAGGAAAATCAGCTGAAGAATTAAATTTTTCTAATTATAATGATGAACCATTACTATGTATAGCTATCAGTTGTGTTGGTAGAAAATTACTTTTAAAAAGTAGAATTGATGAAGAGATAGAAGCAGTTAAAGAAGTTTTACCAAAGGATGCAAATATTGTTGGCTTCTATTCCTATGGAGAAATTTCGCCACTTGCATCAGGTATCTGTGATTTACATAATCAAACAATGACATTAACTGCAATTTGGGAAAGTGATGCATAAACTTTTACAAAAACAACTAAAAAAACTAGCATTTAAAGATGGAAAATTTCCAGAAAAAAATATAGAAAAATTTATAGAGTTTGTAAATACATCATATAATGAAAATGATGAAGAAAGAAATTTTTTAGAACATACTTTAGAAACTTCATCTCAAGAGATGAAAGAACTTTATGAAGAATTGAAGCAAAAATCACAAACAGCATTAGCAAAAAGTGAGCAACGATACAAAGAGTTAGCAACGAAAGATTCACTTACTGGGCTATTAAATAGATTTGCTTTTCAAAGAGAGATCAAAAGAGTTGTATCTAACTCAAAAAGAACAAATGCAAAATTTGCTTTATTATTTTTAGATTTAGACCATTTCAAGGAAGTCAATGACACCTATGGACATGATATTGGGGATAAGTTACTTCAAGAAGTAACCAATCGAATTTTACCAAATATAAGGATTGAAGATGTATTTGCACGTATTGGCGGTGATGAATTTGTTCTTATCTTAACAAACATCAAAAATGATACACTTGAAGAACTAATAGAAAAGGCAATTAGTCTTTTTAGAGAACCATGGATAGTAGAAAATATAAAGTTAAAGGTAACAACAAGTATTGGTGTTGCTATATTCCCAGATCATGCAGATAACGAAATAGAACTGATGAAAAAAGCTGATATTGCAATGTATAAATCTAAAGAGTTAGGAAGAAATCAAGTTATATATTTTGATAAATCATTTTAAAACTTAATAGAATCATCTTCATTTCAACCCAACAAGAACCACACCAACCTGTATAAGAAGCTACTAAAATGTTGGATTATCAGAAGGAAGGCTCTATAACTTGAGACACACGCTTGCGAGTAACCTTATTCATAGTGATATAGAAAGTATAACAGTTGTTAGTGGATTACTTGGTCATAATGACAGTATTGCTACTCAAAAAACATACATTTCTAATGTAGTTAAAAGTAATAAAGTTAAGGGGAGAAGTATTTTTGGATAGAGGCTTGAAAGT
>CAYUNC010000183.1:0-2423 GCA_964445915.1 uncultured Arcobacter sp. | reverse complement strand
TCAAAGCTTACATAAAATAAGAAGTTTTTTTAATCAAATACTTAAGAACTTTTAGATAAAATTTAGTTTAAATTAAAGATATTTATATCTTGATTTAAATTATAAAAATTTAAAAGGGCTTACTTTTGTATAAAAAACTTCTGTACTTACCATTATTAGTTACATATCTATTTTCAGCAACACAATATAATGATATTAAATTTGAAGGTTTATCTCAAATTTCTCAAACAATAGCAATAGAAACATCAAAATTCAATAAAAATACTGCATACTCTGAACAACAAATTAATAATACTATTAAATCATTTTATAAGTTTGGGTATTTTAACAATATTAAAGTTACAACTAAAAATGATATCTTAACTTTTACATTTGAAGAAAAACCATTTATTTCAGCATTAAAAATGACTGGATATAAGGCAAGAGATGAAGATTTAGATACTTTATATAGAACTATGAAAATCAAAAAAGGTAATATGTATTCTCCATCTAAAGTTGCAAAAGCAAAAGAGAGATTATTAATAGCTTTAGAGCAAGAGGGATATGTAAATTCTGTTGTTGAAGTGGAAGTAGAAAATTTAAGTAAAAGTAGTATAGCTATTAAGTTTTTGGTAAATAAAGGTGAACATATTATTATCAAAGATGTAAACTATGCAGGTGCTAAAGAGCTTGATGGTAGCGACTTTAGTGCAACTACAGTAAATAAGGCTCAAGATTGCTGTTTTACTTGGTTTTATGGTAGAAGTAATGGTGAGATAAAATTTGACCAATTAGAATATGATAGTATGAGAATTAGAGAAAAGTATTTAGCAGAAGGCTTTTTAGATGCTGTTGTTAAAACTCCATTTGCAAAAGTAGATTTCAATACAAATACTGCACAACTTGATATTGCAATTACGGAAGGTGCTCAATATAAAGTTGGAAATACAGTTATATATTTAGATGAAAGCATTGTAAACCCAAAAGATATTTATCCTGAATTAAGATTAAAGAAAGAAAGAATTTTTGATATTGATAAACTAAGAAAAGATGTTGCATATATCAAAACACAAGTTGCCGATAAAGGTTATGCTTTTGTAGATATAAAATATGATATTAGAAAAGATGCAGAAAAAAATACAGCTGATTTAATCTATACTGTAGTACCAGGTGAAAAAGTATATATAAATGATGTGATTATCTCTGGAAATAGTAGAACATTGGACAGAGTTATTAGAAGAAATATATATTTAGCACCTGAAGATTTATTTAGCTTAACAGATTTTAAAGACTCGCAAAATGCATTAGGAAGAACAGGTTTCTTTGAGAATGTTAAAATTGAAAAGAAAAGAATCGCAAAAGATAAGATGAATTTAATAGTATCAGTTCAAGAAGCACCAACAGGTAACTTAACTTTTGGTGGTGGATATGGTAGTTATGATGGTATGATGATAAATGCATCAGTTAATGATAAAAATATATTTGGTAGTGGATTAGATATTGGATTGAGTTTAGATTGGTCTAAAAAAAGTACATCATTTACAACATCAATAAAAAATCCAGCAATTAACGATAGTATTTATAGCGGTAGTGTATCAGCTTTTAAAACTACATCAGATATAACACATACAAATTATGAACTTACTACGGATAGTACAGGAATTACTATAGGAGTAGGTAGAAAACTTTCAAGACACTCTTCTATAGGTGCAACTTATGCACTTACTCAAACAAAAGAAAAATATGATGATAATGTAACAGTAGGTATTAATTATGTTACAAGTTCAATCACTCCATATATTAGTTTTAACAACACAGATTCATACCAATTACCACGAAATGGTATAGTTGCAGGTACAAGTTTAGAAATAGCTGGACTTGGAGGAGATTCAAAATATATAAAATCATCAACATATTTTAAATACTTTAAAGGTTTAGATGACTATTTAGACTACGATGCGATTATAAGATATAAAGCAAAAATTAATGTACTTAGAGATCAGGGATTTGTTGCACAAGGTAATTCATTTTATCTAGGTGGAAGTTCAACGGTAAGAGGATATCAATCACATGCATTTGGTCCAGATTTAACTACAGATGAGCCATATAAAAACTTATTTGCTACTTCTGTAGAATTAAATTTTCCACTTTTTGAAGCAGCTCAAATGAGATGGGGACTATTTTATGATTATGGTATGATTGGTGAAAGTAGTTTCAGTGAGATAAAAAGAAGTGGAGCAGGGGCTTTAATAGAATGGAACTCTCCTGTAGGTCCATTACAATTTATCTTTTCAGAAGCTTTAGATGCTAAGCCTGGAGATAAAACATCAAGCTTTGAGTTTAGTTTAGGAAGCAAATTTTAATGTCAAGATTGACAAATCAAGAGGCTCTTGATTTAATTCAAAATGCTTCACTTTTAGATTTAGGGCAAATGGCAAGTAAGA
>CAYUNC010000182.1:0-2436 GCA_964445915.1 uncultured Arcobacter sp. | reverse complement strand
CCAATATGAATCTCTTCAGCAGCACGACCACCTAAAAGTGTATCTACTTCAGCCATAAGTTCGTGTTTTTGCATAAGATATTTATTTTCTTCTGGAGTATTTAAAGTATATCCCAATGCAGCTAATCCACGAGGCACAATAGAAACTTTATTTACTTTCTTTGCACCTTTTGTAATCTCAGCAATAACAGCATGACCACTCTCATGATAAGCTACAATTTTTCTCTCTTTTGGAGATATTCTTTTACTTTTCTTTTCAAGTCCAGCTATTTGTCTTTCAACTGCTTCTTTAAAATCTTCACCAGTAACTTCTTTTTTCTCAGCACGACCAGCTAAAAGTGCAGCTTCATTTATAATATTTGCTAAATCAGCTCCTGCTAATCCAGCTGTCATAACTGCAACTTCTCTTAAATCTACACCTTTAGATATTTTTACATCTTTAATATGAACATTTAAAATCTCAATTCTACCTTCTAAATCAGGCTTATCAACTAAAACTTGTCTATCAAATCTTCCTGGTCTTAAAAGTGCTGGGTCAAGAATCTCTGGTCTATTTGTAGCAGCTAAAATAATAACAGGTGCAGTACCATCTCCACCAAATCCATCCATCTCTGCAAGAAGTTGATTTAATGTTTGTTCTCTCTCATCATTTCCACCCATACCACCACTAGCACGGCTTTTACCAATTGCATCTATCTCATCAATAAATATAATCGCAGGTGCATTTTTCTTAGCTTGTTCAAATAAATCTCTAACACGACTAGCTCCAACACCAACAAACATCTCAATAAATGATGAACCAGTAACACTTAAAAACTCAACATCTGCTTCACCAGCAACTGCTTTTGCTAAAAGTGTTTTTCCAGTTCCTGGAGGTCCTACAAGTAAAACACCTTTTGGAATTTGAGCACCAAGATTTATATATTTATCTGGACTTCTAAGAAATTCAACTATTTCAGATACTTCCTCTTTTGCTTCTTTATTTCCAGCCATATCTTTAAATTTAACATTTGGTTTTTCACTATTAATCATCTTGCTAGCTCCACCCATTCCAAGGATTCCACCAGCTCCACCACCCATAGATTTTGACATCTTTTTAGCTAAAAACATCCAAATACCAAAAAAGATTAATAAAGGAAGAATCCAACCAAATAACATATCAGCAAGTAAATTTTGTTCATTTATTCCACCATATGCAATTCCTTTTGATTCTAACAATGGTATTAAAGTATGATCAGGAACAACTCTTAATGTTCTATAAGTTGTATTAGTTCCGTGTATCGCTTTTCCAACTGCTTTTAAACCTGTATCACCAATACCTACATATTCAATTTGACCTTCATTGATTAGCTTTTTTAAATCAGAGTATGAAACTTTTTTATATGTAGTTTGACCATAAGCACTTTGTCCACTATTTGCATTCATATCATCTTGTGGAAAAAGATTTTTGAATGCCATAATAGTTACTAGTGAGAATATCACAAATACTACTATTGGATTGTTTTCAAAAAAGTTTTTGTTGTTATTATCATTATTATTATTGTTGTTATTGTTTTTATTCATTTAGTTATTTCCTATTTTTTGTACTACTAATGTAATCCATTCATTTTTTTGTATCTCTTCGATTAGTTTGCAATCTTTGAATTTATTTAAAACTTTATCTTTATGTTTATCCATAATTCCAGATAAGATAATTATACCATCATCTTTTGTAACTTTTTTTAAATCTTTATGTATCATAGCTAAAACATCTGCTACTATATTTGCTACTGTTATATCATATTGTTTTGATGCTTTATTGCATGAGCCTTCCCAAGAGTTAACACATACAACATCATTTGCTTTAAAATTCTTTATAGAATCTTCAACAGCAACTATATCAGTATCACAAATATCAACAACTGCACCAAGTTTAGCACATGCGATTCCTAATATTCCACTACCACAACCTACATCTAAAACATCATTGTCTTTTTTTACATATTTACTAATACTTTCTAAACATGTACTTGTTGTTTCATGATGTCCACTACCAAAAGTCAAGGCTGGGTCTATTAAAATATTTAACTTATTATTACTTGCTTCCACCCAACTTGGATGAATATAAAATTCTCCAACTTCAACAGCTTGAATAGAATCTTGATAAGCTTTAATCCAATCAATATTTTCTTTCTTTTCCAATGTAGTATTACAAGCAATAGTATCTTTAAACGCAATTGAAAGTTCTTTTGTAAAAGCAATGACACCAGCTTCTACATCTTCCAAACTACTCTCACTTCGTATAATAATAGTTTGATTTAATTCCTCAATTGCTTCACTAACTAAACTATCTATCAAATCTAAATATAATTCATAGTAAGAAGTTGGTTCTATTGTTAGTTCATAATAATATTTATTCAAACATCTAGCCTTTTTATAAAATAAATATGATTATAGC
>CAYUNC010000181.1:0-2450 GCA_964445915.1 uncultured Arcobacter sp. | reverse complement strand
GATGATAAAATTATTATTAAGTAGTTGTCTTTTAGTAACTACTTTATTAGCAAATAAAACTATTACTATATCTGGACCATCTGCATTAGTTACCCACCCTATTTTCAAAATGATACAAACAAATACTTTAGAAGATAAAGTATCAAAGATTAATTTTAAACAATGGAAAAATCCAGATGAATTAAAAGCTTTGATTTTAAATGATAAAGTTGATTTTATTGCCGTTCCGATTACAGCAGGGAGTATTTTATATAATAAAGGTGCAAAAGTTCAGCTTACGCATTTAGTTATGGGAGGGGCTAGAGGGATAGTGACTTCAAATCCTAATATTAAAACACTAAAAGATTTAAAAGGTCAAACTATTGGAATATCTTCTCGTGGTGGACTTGGGGATAGTTTGATTAGAATTTTACTTAAAAAGGTTGGACTAAATGCAAAAGAAGATGTAAAAATAGTATATACACAATCTTCAAAAAACTCAACTATGCTACTTCTAAAAGGTAAAATAACTTGTGCTATTTTATCAGAGCCTAGAATATCAATGGCACTTAAAAAAGCAAAATCATTGCCAAGTGACAAACTTCCACATAAACTATTTTTTACTATAAATTTAGTTGATAGTTGGAAGAAGTTATTTAAAAGTGAAGTTTCATTTGCTCAAGTTGGATTTTTAGCTGTTGGAGATACTATTAAAGATAAAGAGTTAATATCAAGATTTATTCTAGAGTACAAAAAAGCTTTACAATGGTACATATCAAATCCAGATATTTCATCACAATTATCAACTAAATATTTTAAAGGCTTAAATAAAAAAGCTATAAAAAATGGACTAAAAAATAGTTCACTTAATATATTAGAAACATCAGAAGATAAAGAATTAATAAAAAAGCTACTAAATACTTTGGTAAAATTAAATCCTAAAACTATGGGTGGCAAACTACCTGATGATAAATTTTATTTCCAAAAATAGGATATAATAATTTATGAAAAAACTACTCTATACTTTTATATCACTAATTATATTTTTCATACTTTGGGAGATAGGATATAGAAGTTTAGGGGATTTGGTACTTCCTCCAGTATTAGATACTTTTAAATCATATTGGCAACTTTTACAAAATCCAGAAGTTTTAGAGCAGATGGCAATAACTATGAAAAGAATATTTATAGGGCTTAGTGCCTCTATATTTTTTGCTTCTATCTTAGGTATTATTGCTGGATTTATAAAGCCCATTTCTTATATGCTACAACCTATTATAACTATTATGTTAGGTATGCCATCAATTGCGTGGATAGTACTAGCTATGATATGGTTTGGTATGGGAGACCCTACTGTTATATTTGTTGTTTTTATTGCAACTTTTCCTATTGTGTTTTTAGGTTCATTTCAAGGTATGCAAACTATTGATAAGGATTTAGAAACTATGGCAAAAAGTTTTAATCTATCTTTGAAAACTAAACTATTAAATATCTATTTTCCACATATTTTTTCATATATTTTTCCTGCATGGCTAACATCTATAGGTCTATCTTGGAAAATAGTTATTATGGCAGAGTTAATATCTAGTGATGATGGTATGGGTTCATTACTTGCCATTGCAAGAAGTCATATAGATACTACTTCTGTTATGGCTATACTTATGCTTATGGTTAGTTTACTTATATTAATTGAAAGATTGTTTTTAGAACCTATGAAAAAAAGGTTAGAATCATGGAGAAAATAGCTATGTTAAAAGTCAATAACATCTCCCATAGTTTTGATGATACTAAGATTTTAGATGATATAAGTTTTACACTAAATCAAGGGGAAATCATCTCAATATTAGGAGCTAGTGGTTGTGGAAAAACAACTATTTTACAAATTTGTGCAAATATCCTAAAACAAACAAATGGAGATATTACTAATAGTTTCAAATCTTCATCTTTTGTCTTTCAAGAACCACGATTGTTACCTTGGCAAAATGCTATTGAAAATATATCTCTACCACTAAAAGAGTTAAATTTAACAAAAAATGAGATGTATAAAAAAGCAAAAGATATAGCACTAAAATTAGGGCTTAATGAAAAAGATTTTAAAAAATATCCAAAAGATTTAAGTGGTGGTATGAAACAGCGAATATCTTTAGCTAGGGCTTTAGTTGTTAAGCCAAATGTATTATTTCTTGATGAGCCATTTTCTGCACTTGATATTGGGTTGAAAAAAGATATTTTTAATATCTTAACTACTTTAATTAAAGAACAAAAGTTAAGTATTTTATTTATCACTCACGATTTATTAGAGGCTGTGAAATTAAGCGATGAAGTGATTATATTTAAGAGTTTTGATACTGGTAGTAAAATTATAAATAACTATACTTTTACAACTACATTTAGCAAAAGAGATAATGAGTTTATTTATAACAATATGCTAAAACTAGCTGATAATTTTTAATTTAGAAATAGCATATAAC
>CAYUNC010000180.1:0-2453 GCA_964445915.1 uncultured Arcobacter sp. | reverse complement strand
AACGTAAAGTGTTTTATCAATTGTCTCCTCATGATGCTGTCAAAAATAATAAAATTAGTCTTAGCTTGCTAATAAAATTTGATTAATGTGATGAAGAGGAGATGATTGATAAAACATAGTTGAACTGTGCCGCCTTGCTATGGGCTTCCCATGAAGATATCAATCTACTTTGTATTGCACTTATACAATTTGTGATTATAAGTGCTTTATTTAATCTTAAATATATGATTACTGACAGCATAAATCTATAATTAGTTATATATCAGACATAATTCTCCTAGCACAACCTAGCTCAAAAGTTGTTTTGTAGTAAAGAAAATGTCAAAGAACTAGCAATTACTCACTTATTATCCAGGCTGTAACTTCTTTAATATTGGCATGCAAATCATTCTTCCTCCCTTGCATTTTGGACAAAATGATATATTAATTCCAATAAAATCCTGAAAAACTTCCAACGAAGTAAGTCCTTCATAATTAGAAAAGTAAGAACCTATACCTATTATCGTATAACATTCTTCAAGTTTTGTTTTAATATTAGTAGACGATAAAATACCTGAATATCGAATTTTATAAAAACCACTTGGTAATATATGTCTTACAAAACGCTTTATAAACTCTATAACATCTAAAGTCATGATATTTTGTAAATTACCTACACGGTAATTTTTGTATCTAAATGTTACTTTACCATCCTTTAACGAGAGTATTCTATGATTAGAGATAGCAACTCGGTGTGTATAATTACCGAAATACTCAACAACTCGGTCAACGGCTGCAAATGGGCTTTTTGCAAAAACTACCCAATTTTTAGCATAAATTAGCAACTTCAATTGTGCATAATCTTCAATATCATTAGGTAATTTAATTTCACCATTTGATATTCCATCTTCTAAGTATTTATTCAAAATGCCTCGGAATAGTGCACTTAAAACTTTTACTGGCAAAAAATATTTCTTTGATGATGATACCCACTCCATTCCATCTTCTGATAACCCTCCTGCGGGAACAATCATATGAATATGTGGATGGTAAGTGAGAGTTTGTCCCCATGTGTGCAATATAGATACGGCACCGGTTTGAGCACCCATATATTTAGGATTTGAAGAAGCTGTTTTGAGTGCTTTTGATGACGCTTTAAACAATAAACTATATGCTACTGATTGATTGATATAAAATAATTTATGTAGTGATTGTGGTATGGTAAAAACAAGGTGAAAATGACGGATTGGAAGCAATTTTGACTTTAGTTTATCAACCCATTGTACTTGTTTAATAAATTGACATCTAGGGCAATGCCTATTACGACATGAGTTATACGATTGATGCTTATGCCCACATTGATTGCATTTAGAAATGTGCCCTCCAAGTTCACTTGTTCTGCATTTAATAATATCCTCTATGGCCTTTATTTGTTGAGGACATAATTTGTGTTTACTTAAGAATTCATCTTTATACTTTAATAAAATGTCGGCCAATTCTGTGTCTTGCCTTTGATTTTTCATTTCTTAAATCATATTAATATTCATCTTATCTAATGGCGAAATGATTGTTGATGGACGAAGATTGGCCAAATGTAAATATACTGTAGTTGTTTTTATGGAACTATGACCCATAAACTGTTGAACTATGGGTAAACTAACTCCATGTTCTATTAGGTGGGTGGCAAAACAATGTCGTAATGTATGTATTGAAATATTCTTTTTAATTTTAGCCTTTAACGCTGCTATTTTTACAATTTTATTTAAAGTCTCTGCTCCATAGTGAACCCCTTTTCTATTTATTGGCTCAAACAAATAGACTTTTGGTCGGTCTTCTTCATAATAAACCCGAAGCAAATCTAATGTCTTCTTTGAAAGAATGGTATAACGATCTTTTTTGCCTTTGCCATTCTTAACATGAATTTGCATCCTTGATGAATCTATACTGTTGAGCTTTAATTCCCTTACTTCTTCTCTCCTCAGACCTGAGGAATATGTTAACGCAATAATCGCTCGATGCTTTATGTTCTTGGTAACACTTAGCATTTTTAATATCTCATCCTCAGACAATATAATTGGTAGTTTCTTGCTTTTACGTGGTCGCTTTATCTTTATTGGATCCCAATGTTTTCCTAAAACACTTTCTTGCAATATTTTGTAAGCGCTAATGCATATATTTATTGTAGGAGCAGATACGTTGTCTTTATTTATTCGGTGATATAAATAGTCCTTAAGTTCTGGGATGCTAATTTGATCAACTGGCTTTGATTTAAATTGCATTAGCCACTTAAGATTAGCCACATAACTGTTTATAGTCCTTTGACTATAATTTTGAATTTGCATCTCGCGAGATACTCGCTCAAGAATTGGTAAACTTGGTAATTTCATGATAGATATATTTTAAAGTTAATAAACTCTAAAAATACCTACTATTTCTTGTATTGCAAATTACCGCTGAAAGCGGTTTAGTTCAAC
>CAYUNC010000179.1:0-2468 GCA_964445915.1 uncultured Arcobacter sp. | reverse complement strand
CAACTGCAAACCCTTTACCATGTTCCCCTGCTCTTGCTGCTTCAATAGCTGCATTTAGTGCAAGAAGATTTGTTTGGTATGCGATATCTTCAATTAGTGCTGTTTTTGTTGATACATCTTTTACAACATCTAAAGTTTTATCAACTGCTACATTTGCATCTTTTGCCATTGTATATACTTCATTTGCCATAACTGCAGTTTCTTGTACATCTATAGCTTCATTAGAAATATTTTTAGCTATTTCTTCAACTGCTTTAGTAGTTTCTTCAAGTGAATAAGCCTGAGATAGTGCTGATTGAGTGATTGTTGTAGATGCAATATTTACTTCTGCTAAACCAGTTGAAATAAATATTGCTGTCTTATTTACATCATTTATTGTTGTTTCTAATTTTTCAGTTGTATTATTTATAGAATTCTTTAGTGATAAATATTCACCTTTATAATTTGTAGTAATCTTTGCAGTTAAATCACCATTTGATAATTTATCCATAACTTGATTTACATCTTTAACTGTACTTGAGAAGCTATCCATAACACTATTTATACCGTCAGCCATATTTACAAAACTACCCCGATACTTATTGGTATCTAGTTTATCATTAAAATTACCATCTTGTACATTTTGGATTGAATAATTCAACCCTTTAAGTATAGAATTTAGAGCATAAGTTAAATCTTTAAATGCATTATTTACATCTTTATATTCACCTACTTGTTTTAGATTCATTTTAGTATCAAACTTACCATGTGCTATAGCACCCAAACTATTACTAATATTACTAAATGACTCATCTAAGTCTTTAATTGTAGCATTTAGAAGTTTTTTTACTGAATTTAAATCACTATTATTTGAGTCAGTTTGTATTAACTTATTAAAATTACCATTTTGTACAGACTCTAGTGATTGTTTAATATCAATGATTAAATCATTATCTTTTTTAATATCCCCTTCTATTCGTCTAATATTACTATTAACAACTTTTGCCATTATCCCTATTTCATCTTGATTTGTATCGTCAAGTAATACTACTGAAGCTATTTCCTTATTTAAATATTTAAAAAATGACTCTAATCCAGCCTCAAATTTTGAGATAGAACTAGTAATAGACTTTATGATTGTTGATATTAAAATAAATAAAACAACTATCAATCCAAATGCAATTATAAAATCAAATTTTATACGATATTGTATATTTGCTCTTGTTGTTTCATCTATATATACATAAAGTTTTTTAGAATAAATATTACAATCTTTTACAATATTTTTTATATCATTTCTTAAGCCAGATGTATTACTTAGTCCTAAATCTTTTTTAAGCTTAATAATATTTGTAAAGTTATTTTTATAAGTTTGGAGAGATGCCTTCGTACTTGAATCAATATTATTATTGCCATTTAATAACAAATCTATTTCTTTATAAAATGAATCTGCATATTTTATTTTATTTCTTACCATAAAATCTTTTTCATTTTTTCTTAAATTATATACAATAGAAAGTAGTTTATAATCTGCACTTTTTTTTGCCTTCTCTTGAAGTATATGAGCAGATTCTCTTAATTTCCCATAAAATGCATCAGTAGGTGTCAATCCTAGTTCTATTTGCTTATCAACAAGAAGTAAAAAACTCTTTTTATATGAAGATAGATGCTTTTTATATTTTAACAGAATTGTAGTTTCCAATTTGTATTTAATTAATTCTTTTTTTAAGTTTTCTATATCTTTTAAAATAATTTTATGTGTTTTCATAAAATTTTCTTTATGACTAAGTTTTTTAGTAAAGAAAAAGCTACTCCCACTTAAATTCAATGATTTCATCATAGTATCTAACTTTTCAACTTTTACTTCAATATGTCCATAGCTTTGGGCATCTACAATCAGTCTATCCATTAAGAATATCAATACTAGTATTCCACCAACTACACTAATTAGCAATAAGTATAATCTGATTTTTATTTTAATATTTGAAAACATTATATTGTCCTTTAATCTTTAAATATAATATTAGCTAAATTTTTATAGATTAATGCTTAAATAATAATTATTATAATTCTTAATAATTATCAATCAACTTCAAAGAACTTCATACTTTCTAGTAAGTTACTTGCTTTATTAGTCATAGATGATGAACTACTCGCTAATTCTTCTGATGCTGTAGCATTTTGTCCTGTAATCTTGTCTAACTCAACTACGGAATAATGTATCTGTTGTATTTGTGTATTTTGTTCCTCTGCTAGGTCTGAAATATTTTCAACTAATTCAGTTGTTTTTTCAATATTAGGGATAATATCACCCATAAGTTTTCCAGCTTTTGTTGATTCATCAAGTGTAATACCTATAATACTTGTAATATCATTTGCAATCTCTTGAGACCTTTTTGCTAGTTTTCTAACCTCTACGGCAACAACTGCGAAACCTTTACCATGTTCCCCTGCTCTTGCTGCTTCAATAGCTGCATTAAGTGCTAAAA
>CAYUNC010000178.1:0-2472 GCA_964445915.1 uncultured Arcobacter sp. | reverse complement strand
CCATTTTAAAATATTGTTTAATTAATTTCTAATATTTTATATAAAAGATATAACATTTATGTTATGCTTATATCTATGAAAACAAAAATACAACAATTAAAAAAAGAACTAACAAAACAAATTATTGGTCAAGAAAATATGATAGAAGCTTTGCTTATAGGATTATTTACAAATGGTCATATTTTACTTGAAGGTGTTCCTGGACTTGCCAAAACTACAACTGTAAATGCACTTAGTATGGCATTGGATTTAGACTTTAAAAGAGTTCAATTTACTCCTGACTTATTGCCATCAGATATACTTGGTGCTGAAATCTATGATATGAAAAATAGTGACTTCAAAATAAAAAGAGGACCTGTTTTTACAAACTTACTTTTAGCAGATGAGATAAATAGAGCACCTGCAAAAGTACAATCAGCACTACTAGAAGTGATGCAAGAAAGACAAGTAACACTAGGGGAAGAAACTTATAAATTAGACTTACCTTTTCTAGTATTAGCTACACAAAATCCAATAGAACAAGAGGGAGCATATAGCTTACCTGAAGCTCAATTAGATAGATTTATGTTTAAAATAATCGTTGGATATAACACAAAAGAAGAGGAGCATCAAATTGCTTCAAAAGTATCTTCTAATTCATTTGAACCAATAAATGCTATTTTAAATAAAGATGATTTAGTTCAAATAAAAGAAGAGATTCAAAATATACATATGGATAAAGAGATTGAAGAGTATATAGTAAATTTAGTTTTTTCTACAAGAGAACCAAGTAAATATGGACTTGATGAGATTAAACCACTATTACAATTTGGTGTTAGTCCAAGAGCTACAATTGATATGTTTAAAGCTGTAAAAGCAAAAGCATATTTAAGAGGAAATGACCATGTCTCTCCTATAGATGTATCACTTGTATTTAAAGATGTTTTACGACATAGAATTATATTAAGTTATGAAGCTGAAGCATTAGGCATAACAGCTGATGAGATTTTGCAAAAAGTTATTGAAAAAATTATAGTACCATAAGAGAGTTATAGATGCATACAAAAATAGAAAAACTAAAACATGACTTTAATGAAGCAATGACTCATTTTGAGAAAGATATAAAAAGACATGATAAAATTATGATTAGGTCTGATGCTAGACAACAAAAAGAGTATGACCATCTACAAGAAAAATTAATTCAAGTAAAACATCTGGAAGAGGAACAAAAGAAACTTATGGATTCTTTTATTGAGTTAATAGCTGGTGCAATTGATGCTAAGTCACTATATACTGGTAAACATTGTAAGAGAGTTCCTGAAATATCTTTGATGTTGGCAAAAGAAGCTAGTAAATCTGAACTTGATGTATTTAAAGATTTTACTATGGAAGATGATGATGAATTAAGAGAGCTTAGTATTGCAGCATGGCTTCATGATTGTGGAAAAGTTGTAACTCCTGAATATGTTGTTGATAAAGCTACAAAACTTGAAACAATATACAATAGAATTCATGAAGTACGAACAAGATTTGAAGTTATTCATAGAGATTTAACTATTGAGGCTATGCAAAAGAAACTAGATGGACAAAATCATCAAGAAGTTGATAGTTGGCTTGAAGTAAAACATAAAGAACTTTTTGAGGATTATGAATTTATTGCAAAAGCAAATGTTGGTGGCGAGTTTATGCCAAAAGAAGATAGACAAAAAGTTAGAGATATTGGTAGTACAACATGGATACGATATTTTGATGATACTATTGGATTGACTTATGAAGAGCAAAAAAGACTTGAAAGTAATGTTCCAAACTTCCCTGCAACAGAATATTTATTAAGAGATAGAAAACAAGATATAATTGAGCGAGCAAACTTTGATTATGAAGATTATAAATCATATGGTTTTAAAACAGAAATTCCTGATGACTTATATAACTTAGGTGAAATTTATAATCTAACTGTATCAAGGGGAACTTTGACTAAAGAAGAGAGATTTAAAGTTCAAGAGCATATTATGATGACTATTAAGATGCTGGAACAACTTCCTTTTCCTGAACATCTTAAAAATGTACCACTTTATGCAGGGGCTCATCATGAAACTTTGAATGGTACTGGATATCCAAGAAAATTAACAAAAGACCAAATGCCCGTGCCTGCTAGAATTATGGCTATTGCTGATGTTTTTGAAGCTTTAACTGCATCAGATAGACCATATAAAGAACCAAAAACATTATCAGCATCTATTAAAATACTTAGCTTTATGGTAAAAGACCAAGAGCTAGACCAAGATCTTTTTAAATTATTTTTAACAAGTGGTGTATATAAAACTTATGCCAAGAGTAATCTTTTGCCAGAACAAATTGATGAGGTTGATATAGAACAATATTTATAATAATGAAAGATACACTATTAGATGGTATTAATACAAACTTTATTTCTACCACTCTCTTTTGCTTCATAAAGGGCATCATCTGCTCTTGATATTGCACAATCAATAT
>CAYUNC010000177.1:0-2480 GCA_964445915.1 uncultured Arcobacter sp. | reverse complement strand
GGACAAAATGCAACAGCTTCAGAAGAATTAGCAGGTAGTTCTGAGTCTATGACAATAAAAGCTAGTCATCTTATAGATAGTATGGATTTCTTTACTGTTGAGAGTAATAGTAATAGCAATAATGCTAAAGTTAACACTGAGTTTAAAAAATTCTAGAATAAGGAAATAAAATGTTTAAAAAGTTATCAATTAAATTAAAATTATCACTATTAACACTTATTACAATAATAGCCATTGGTATTATTGCAACTAAATCAATCTCTATGAATTTACATAAAGTAGAGTTATATAGTAACTTGCAAGAAGCAACTATTCTTTCAACTAAGATTTCTGCATTAGTGCATGAAACTCAAAAAGAGAGAGGAATGACAGCAGGTTATATAGGAAGTAAAGGAAAGAAATTTGTAAAGGAACTTCCTGAACAAAGAAAACTAACTGATGAACGAATAAAAGATTTAAATAAATATTTAGAAATAATTGACCTAAATAATATAGGTAAATTTATTGAGAATAATGTAAAAAAATCTCTAATTCATGTATCGAAAATAGCCAAAACAAGAGATAATATAACAGCATTAACAATTCCTGCTGGAAAAGCTATTGGTTACTATACTAATATGAATACTGAATTTTTAAATGTTATTATTAAAGTAGCAAGAATATCAGAATCACCTGAAGTAACTAAACAAATTGTTGCTTATTCTAACTTTTTACTTTCTAAAGAGCGAGCAGGAATAGAGCGAGCAGTTGGAACTAATACACTAGCAAGAGATAGCTTTGGTGAAGGTATGAGAGTAAAATTAACAAATCTTATCTCTGCACAAAATAGTTTTTTAAATAACTTTTTACAATATGCTTCTGTAAAAACAATAGCTTTTTATGATAAAACACTACAGGGTAAAGCAATAGATGAAGTAAATAGAATGAGAAATATTATGCTTACTTCTACACAAAAGAAACAAATAATATCAGATATGAAAGAACTAATTGGTTATGGTGGATTAATTCATAATTTTAAAAACTTTGTTATTCGTGGAGATGAAAAATATTTAAAGAATATTAAATATAACTATATACGGCTGTTAGAGTTAATAGAAGAATATAAAGCATTAAAATATGTTGCACCAGAAGAGATAAAGTTATTAGGAAATATTAAAACTGTTTTTGATTTGTATTATAACAAACTACCTACTGTAATAAAAGCAAATAGAGAGTCAATGCCAACAATAAAACTAGATAAAATCGTAAAAGTAAATGATACTTTAGCAGTAAATGCTCTAAGAGACCTTGACAGTAGTTTTTTTACAAATGATGCCCCATATTGGTTTGCAACAATTACTAAAAAGATAAATTTACTTAAAAAAATAGATGATTATATAGCTGATGAACTACTCAAAACAATTGCTAAACAAACAAATGATGTGAAAAATGAATTGATGCTAACTATTATATTTAATGTCGTATTTATTTTTGGGTCTTTAATAATTGCTGTATTTATTACAAAAGATATTATAAAATCATTAGATATCTTTCAGCATGGATTGTTAAAATTCTTTCAGTTTTTAAATAAAGAAACTAATGTTGCAGAGACTATTGCACTTGATTCTAAAGATGAGATAGGAAGTATGGCACTTCTTGTAAATGAAAATATCTTAAGAAGTCAAGAAACAATAAATTTAGATAATGAATTTATTGATGAGATTACTCAACTAGTAAAAAGTATTGAAACTGGTAATTTTGAAGCTAGACTTATAAAGAATCCATCTAGTCAAGAATTAAAAATATTAAAAGATATGCTAAATACAATAACTATAGATTTTGATACATCATTTACAAAAATAAGTGATGCACTATATCAAATATCACAAGGTAATTTTAATGCTAAATTAACTTTACAAAATAATGGAGAATATAAACTTGTAAATGATACTTTTATTGACCTAACATCATCTTTAAATTCTATTTTAACAGGTTTAAATAGTTCAATTTCAAATGTACATAATGGTAATTTTAATGATAAACTAGATAGTAGTAAATATAATGGTAGTTTTATAGAGATGAGTGATGGGGTAAATAATGTTATGGATACTTTTTCTAAAGCATTAAATGATATAAGCCAAGTTATGGAACAACTATCATCAGGAGATTTAACAGCAAAAATTACTACAAACTATAAAGGTGATTATTTAAAATTAAAAGAAGCTATAAACAATACAACATCTAAGTTAGAAACAACAATACAAGATGTAGATACAACAGCACATTTTATTGCAGAAGGACTAGATGAAGTGAATTTAACTTCAAGTACTATTTCAAGTTCAGCCTCAACACAGGCTAAATCTTTAGAAGAAACATCAAGTGCAGTAGAAATAATAGCAACAAATATATCAAATAGTGCAACAGATGCAAAAGAAACTTCAGCTATGGCAAATGAAGTTTATACAATGGCAAAAGATGCAAATATAGCAGTTGATAAAACA
>CAYUNC010000176.1:0-2521 GCA_964445915.1 uncultured Arcobacter sp. | reverse complement strand
ATTTGAGTCTGTAACAGTTCCAAAATATCAATATTTAATGACTTTGCTATTTTATATATATGTTCTAAATTAAAATGCTTATTGTATTTATTATTCTCACAATTCGAATAAAAAGCAACAGATTTTATTCCTATATCCAGTGCCAAGTCTAGCTGTGTTATGTTTTTATTTTTTCTAAAATATTTTACTTTGCTAGAAATACCTTTATAAAAGTGGTCAATCTCTTCTTCTGTTGAGTTACTAAAATCAGTTTTCATATTTATTATCCTATAGAGTTAATTAACAATTAAACTTTATAGTTATATAATGAAAAAATCTTTATCCTATAGGATAAATAAGGTAGATATATATAAAGTTAAATATTTAAATTTATATATACCTATTTGCTATAAATGAACAAATTTGGTAAATTTATTAAAAGGAGAACTAATGATACTTAAAATAATTAAATGGTCTACTATTGCAATATCTGGTCCATCAGAATGTCCAGCTTGTGAAGAAATGACATATGAAAATGACCACTGTAGCTATTGTGGCTATGGTGCAGCTTAATTAATAAAAAGGCTATATTGTATGAAAATAATTAAATGGGTATTTAAATTTATTTGGAAGATAATTAAATTAATTCTTGTATATCTTCCAAAAATTCTAGTTGCAATTTTACTGCAGCAAGAAAAGCAAAAAAAAAGACATAATAAATAAGGAAACTAAAATGGCAGAAAGAAGAAGTAAAGAACAAATAAGAAAAGGTTTAATTGAATTAGGTGAAAAACCTGGCTCAAAGTCACTTGAGGCTGAAGTTGAAAGAATTTATAAATATGAAAAGTTAATGGATGCTGAACAAAATAAATAGAAAATTATAAGTGATTTTCTCCACATTATGAAAGACTATAAATAATTATATTTTATAGTCTTTTTTTATGAGAATATTTAATCTACACTTCCAAAGTACCAATAAAATCTTCAACAACTTTTTTATTAAAATGTTTAGTTTGAGTCAAAATATCATCTAAATTTATATCTAGCATATATTCTTGAATTAATTTTATTACCAATCTTGATTGTTCTATATCTCTATTTCTTTTAATAGGTTCTCTATCTTTTTGCTTACTTAACCATTGTTTATAAATAGCAAAATCCAAAGGTGAAATTGTTTTTATATATGCGACTTTACCATCTTCTCCTATGATTAAACTTTGAAATAGTTTGGAATTTTCAAGCCATTGCATACCATTCATATCTAATGATATTGCATCAAAAAACTTATTATTATAAAAGCTATCCATTTTTATATTTGTTGAGCTTGGATTGATAAGATCAATAATTACATTATCCTTATTAATAAATCTATATGGAACCTTACTATCAACTTTAAAACTTTTATCAATAAGGTGTAAAAAATCACTAATTTTATTATCAGGTAATAGTTCCTTAAACAAAAAAGAAAGTTTTTTATCTTTTTTAGACAATAAGTCTATATCAAAAGTAGCTAAATGCTCCTCTTCTACAAATATTCCACAATATGATTCAAATGCATATAAACTATTTGTTCCTATTACTAATATTTTATCTTCTAAACTATACTCATTAATCTTTTGAAATATTTTGATAAGTGCTGATGGTGTTCTATTTATCTTATAGAATTTATTAAACTTTTGTGCTTGTTGTAGCTTATCTTTAGTATTTGATAATTCAATTTTAGCTTGTTCTTTATTTTTATGGAACTCTTCATATA
Source organism: uncultured Arcobacter sp. (assembly GCA_964445915.1). Classification (GTDB taxonomy): domain Bacteria; phylum Campylobacterota; class Campylobacteria; order Campylobacterales; family Arcobacteraceae; genus CAJXII01. Next base: position 786 of record CAYUNC010000176.1, on the reverse strand, counting down.
TTTTAATAGTATTGTCATCTTTTTTACCAATATATTCTTTTTTATTTGTTCTTGAATGTTTTTTAACAAGCCTCTCTTTTTCCCAAAATAGGCTATATCTAAATTCTTGTTGATAGTTTTTTAATTTATCTAAATATATTGCATAAATATGCTCTGCATTAATATATTGTTTTCTTTGGTCATTTGAATATGGTATAAAATTAAAATTCATTTCTTCTCATTTATTAAAGTTTTATTAAATTATACCATAAAATATTAATAATATACAAAAAAGGTATATTTTAAGTTTTAATTAATTATTGAACTATTTTATACATTCATAGAAACTAAAAACTCAACATTACTATTTGTAGTTTCCATTCTTTTATAGATAAATTTAAGCGATTCAACTTCATCCATCTCAGCCATTGCATTTCTCAATAACCAAATTTTCTGTAACTCTTCAGGGTGAAGCAATAACTCCTCTTTTCTAGTTCCAGATTTAACGATATTCATAGCAGGATAAACTCTTCTCTCACTTGCTTTTCTACTTAATACAACTTCACTATTTCCAGTACCTTTAAACTCTTCAAAGATAACCTCATCCATTTTTGAACCAGTATCAACTAAAGCAGTCGCGATAATAGTTAAACTACCACCCTCTTCAATATTTCTAGCAGCACCAAAGAATCTTTTTGGTTTGTGTAAAGCATTTGCATCAACCCCACCTGAAAGTACTTTTCCTGATGATGGTGTAACTGTATTATAAGCACGAGCAAGTCTAGTAATAGAATCAAGTAAGATAAC
>CAYUNC010000175.1:0-2542 GCA_964445915.1 uncultured Arcobacter sp. | reverse complement strand
GTTGATAAAGATTCTAGTCATCATAAATTTATTGAAAAATTTGGAACTATGTATTCAACTTCTGCAAATAATAGTGGAGAAAGTTTTAATTTAGATTTTGCCAGAGAAAATTGTGATATTGAAGTATTATCAAATCAGTCATACAGTGAAACTACTTCATCTAGTATTGTAAAAATATCAAATCAAAAGTTAGTAAAAATTAGATAAAAACTATTTATTATCTAAATCTTTAAATCCACAACTATCACCATCATAGTATTCAATACTTCCATCTTCTATTTTATAGTACCAACCATGAATATCTAATTCACCTGATTTTACTTTTCTGATTACCTCAGGATAAGTAAGTAAGTTTTCTAATTGATACTTAACTGATGCTTTTTCTGTAGCTCTTAATACTTCTTCTGTAATATTTTTATCGTTTGTTGCTAAAAGTATTTCATCTTTTGCTTTTTTTCCTAATTGAAGCCATTTTTTTACATGCTGAAGATTTGGTTTGTCACTAAAATCTTCATATAAAGCAGCACAAGCACCACAATGACTATGACCACAAATAATAATATGCTTAACTTTTAATATACATACAGCATATTCTATAGCTGAACTACTACCATGAAAATCATTATCACCTTTATATGGTGGTACAAAGTTTCCTATATTTCTTAATATAAACATATCTCCTGGCTTACTATCAACAATTAAATCAGGTATAACTCTACTGTCACTACATCCTATAAATAATATTTCAGGTTTTTGACCATTTTCAACTAGGTTTTCAAAACTATCTTCTAATTTAGGAAAATGTACATCTTTGAATTTTTGGTTACCTTTAATTAGTTTATCTATTATCATAATTTTTCCTTGTATATCGTATTATAGTATAATGTTAATGATATTCCAAATAAAATTTGACTATAATATATACAATTAAAAAGGATAGTAAATATTATGGAAAACTTTATTTCTAAATCTGAAGCTTCAAAAAAAGTATTAAAAATAGCTCAAATGTCAGCTAATCTACCAGTAAATGTCTTGATTCTAGGGCAAATAGGAGTAGGGCGAAAATTACTTGCTAAAGAGATTTTACCAACAGCTCAAGCTTATGATGCAAGGGTATTTGAACAATTAATTATAGAAGATAAGATAGATTTAAAGAAATTAAATCAAGTTATTTTATATGATATAAATAAAGTATTAAATAAATCACAATTTTTAAACTATCTAAATGGTATTAAAATCGTAGCTACAGGTTTTGCTGGAGCTGATGAATATTTTGAACAGTTTGCTGTAAAAATAGATATTTTACCACTTGAAGAGAGAGCAGAAGACTTAGAAGAGTTAATTACTTATTATTCAAATGAAGCTAAAAAAATATATGCTTCAAATATTACATCTAAAGATATAAATATAAATTTAAGTGGAAATGGTATAACTTTAAAACAATCAATTTATAAAAGTATTTTATTAAAATCAATTACAAAACAAGAACTAAAAGATACTTTAGAAGAGTTCTTTATAAAAGAATTCAAAGTTGAAAGATCATATAAACAGTTATTAGAAATATTTGAAATACCACTACTAAAGGCAAGTAAAAAAGTATATAAATCACAATTACAAATGGCAAAAAAGCTAAATATAAATCGAATAACACTTCGTAAAAAATTAAATAAATATTTTGGAGAATAATAATGATAGAAAATGATTTTTATAAATCAATAATAGAACATGATTTAAATCCATTTGTTTTATTTGATAGCGATGGTAAATTAACAGACTTTAATAAAGAAGCAGAGTTTTTATTTAATTTTGTTACACCTAAAGAGCTATATGATTTAGCAATTTTATATGCTTCACAATCTATGGGATTCAATCAGAAATTTATATCTTTAAAATATGGAAAGTTTTTGTATTATGCGATTTTAGTTGGCTATATTGATGATGAAAATATTGGACTTAGACTCTATAAAGAAGTTAATACAAAAGATGAAATAAAGATGAATCAAAATATGGAACTTACAAATATTTATAATCTTATAGAACTATCTAAAAGTACAACTTTAATTCAAAGTGATGTAAAAATAGAAGAGGTATATGATGTATCTATCCCTGAAATAAAACTAAATATAAATGAATTTATCTTGATACTAAATGAATGTTTTAGTATGTTTGAAGATGAAAAAAATATGGTACTTAAAGTTAATCTTAAAATTGGAGAATATGAGATTATTGAAGATGTTAAATATCAAATTATTTCAATAGAATTTAAAATCAATAAAGATATAGAATTAAATGATAATTTAGACAAAAAGCTTTCAAAAAGTATCATAAATTACTATATAAATAAAAATATTTTATTTTTAGAGTTACCTATGATTTTATAAAGTCATTTTTAGTTATTATTACTATAAATAAATTTATTATAAAGAGAACAAATGATTGTTAATATCTCATTACCAACTACAACATACGACATCACTATAGATAAACTATCAACATTAGAACTTAATACAAAAGTTGTAATCGTAACAAACCCTACTATTAG
>CAYUNC010000174.1:0-2553 GCA_964445915.1 uncultured Arcobacter sp. | reverse complement strand
AAGGTTCTTATGCAGGGGCTAGTGTAGATATTCTTGATAAGATGATTGTTAAAGATATAGAAGATAATATTAAAAGTGTAGATGGTGTTGATACTATAGCGACTATTATTAGCCCTAGTAGATTTTCACTTGTACTAGAACTTAAAAAAGGTTACAATAAATATAATGTAGCAAATAAAATAAAAGATGCAGTTAGTTTGCTAAAAGGTAATATCCCTAGTGATATGGATGAACCAAGTGTAAATGTAATTGAGCGATCAAAAGCTATGGTTGATATATCTTTTACATCAGATGTATTTACAACAGACCAGATGAAACCATTGGCAAATAAGTTTAAAAGTCAAGTACTAGCGATAGATGGTGTAAGTGGTGCTACTATTTATGGAGATAGTGATAAATATTTTGAAGTTTTAATAGATGAAAAAAAGATTTTAGCTCTTGGACTAAATCTAAATGAAGTTTTTCAAGCTATATCGACATTGTCTTATATTTTTCCAGTAGGTACTATCGAAGATAACAACAAACACTTTTATGTATCTACTTATAATGGTGCAAAAATAGCTTCTGACTTAGCAAAAACTATTATTAAAATACAAAATAAAAAGCTATATCTAAGTGATATTTCAACTGTATCAAAAAGATATGCAGACTCTACAACAATGTATTCATTTAATGGTAAAAATGCCTTAAGTGTATCAGTAACACAGCAAGATACAGCAGATGCCCTTAAACTTGTAAAAAAAATAAAACAAACATTAGTAAAGTTTGATGATCCAAATGATGGCATAAGTATCAATATTAGCAACGACAATAGTAAGAGGATAAAAGATAGATTAAATATAGTTGTATCAAATATCTTATTGGGGATTATATTGATTACTATTTTAGTGGCACTTCTAATAAATATTAGGATGTCATTTATTATTGCAGTTGGAATCCCAACTTCATTTGTAATAGCAGCAATATATTTTTATCTAAGTGGTTACACAATAAATATGATTTCACTTGTGGGTGTATTGATAGCTTTAGGGATAGTTGTGGATGATGCTATTGTTGTAAGTGAAAATATTCAACAATATATAGAAGAGGGATACGACCCAAAAGAAGCAGCTATAAAAGGTGCTTCGGAGATGGTAAAACCTGTAACTATTGCTTCATTGACAACATTGTTTTCTTTTTTACCAAGTTTGATGATTAGTGGAACTATGGGTGAAGTTATGAAGCTAATTCCTATTGCTGTTAGTGCTTTGCTTGTCGCTTCTTTAATAGAATCATTTATATTTTTACCAATTCACGCAGCACATACTTTAAAAAATGGTGCAAAAGTAACTTCATGGGAAAAAGCAAATTATTATTATAATAAAATCATTCATTTCTTTATGGAAAAGCAAAAAGTTTTTTTAGTTTCATTCCTTATTATTGTACCTTTGCTTATAGTCGTAAATGTTAAGAATTCAAGGTTTCAAATGTTTCCAAAGTTTGACTCCACAGATGTCAAAATATCAATGAAAGCAAATCAAAATACTACTTTAGAAGAAGCTTTCAAGATTGTTCAAGCTATTGAAAAAGATTTGATGAAGCAAAAAGACAAGTTTTTTATAGCAAGTATAGATTCTGTAGCTGGATATAGAAGAGATAGTGGAAATACAACTGAAAACTATCCTTATGTTATGTATATGACAGTTGAGTTACAAGAGATGAAGCCTCAAAATATAATAGATAAATATGTCACTCCATATTTAAGTTTTTACTATGATGATACAAATAGAAATCGTACTTTAAAATCACAACAAATTGCAAAAAAACTAAAAAGCTTTTTAAAGAAAAAAGAATATAAAGACAAATACAACTTAGATGACTTAGCAATTTTAGAAAAGAAAGTAGGACCTATAAAATCAGATATAAAAATAGGTCTTATATCAGATGACAATGAAAAAATTGTACATTATATAGAGTTGTTGACCAATACATTAAAACCTATAGATGGTATTACAACAGTATCAAATTCTGTAAAATTTGGAGTTGATGAGATAAAGTTAAAAATCAATCCATACGGAGAGAGTTTAGGAGTTGATGAAGCTTATATTGGAGCATACTTATCAAAACTATATATGCTTAGAAAAGCTTCTGTATCTTTTGATAAAACATCTTTATTGGATATAAAAATAAAAAGTAAAAATCAAGATGATTATGAAAATTTTAAAACTACACAAATAGTATTGAAAGATGGAAGAAAAGTTAGATTGAATGAGATTTGTGATTTTATCACCAAAAGGTCTTTAGAAAAACTCATAAAAGATAATACAGAGATAAATTTTTATCTTTTTGCAAATGTAAATCCAGATATATTAACAGCAAGTGAAGCATTGGCAAAGATTGAACCGTTGTTGGAAAAGATAAGAAAAGATAATATAAGAATAATATTAAAAGGTGAAGCAGCAAAAAATAAAGACCTGATAAAAGATATGATTTTAGCATCTACTTTGGCTATTGTACTGATTATGTTGTCTATGTTGTATCTTTTTAATTCTTTTAGAGAAACATTTATACTTA
>CAYUNC010000173.1:0-2572 GCA_964445915.1 uncultured Arcobacter sp. | reverse complement strand
TACTACTTCATCTAAAAACTTTGGTACTGTTTGTACTACTACACTTGATATATTCATTTTATTTTCCTTTTATATTATAATAATTAAATTTGTTTGAATCTGTTGTAACAAAAATCTCATCTTCATTTAAAAATATCATACCTGACAATGTCATTATATTATTAGTTAACTTTAGAAATTTTGATTTTGTATTTACATTAAATACAGTTACATTATTGTTTTCATCACTTGAGTATGCTCCAAGTTTTGCACTAGGAGATAATCCTGCTCCATAAATTAGAAACCACTTTGGCTGTTCTCTTAAAGAGTAGCTAGTATTGTCTTTTAAATTATATACTACACATCTTCCATCTTGTCCAGCTGTGATAATAGTATCATTTTTGATATCTACTTTAAAAACTTTATCTAAGTTTTTTCCAGCTAATACTTTAATAACTTTAGCATTTTTAATATCCACAAGTTTTAAATCACCACTTTCATCGGCAACTACAGCAATACTTTTATCTTCATTTAAAGCAAAGTCAGCAAATGTAGAATTAAATACAGCATCATCTGGTCTTACATCAATTCGCCAAATCATTTTCTTTGTTTTATAGTTATAATAGTACATCTCATTACCTAAAAGAGAAAATAAGATATGCTCATCATCTATAAACTTTGCCTTTGAAACAAACATCTTTTTTTCAATAGTTATAACGGTATCTAGCTTATTGTCATGAAATATATGTACTTCTCTAAAACCTTTAGATGCTTGAGCAGTTAATAGTACATTGTCTTTATAAACATCTACATTATATACCTTGGCATCAATAACATCACCCATAAAATCTTTTATTTTTGGTACATTTATAGTATTTATTAACTTTTTTGTTTTTAAATCAAATATATCAACACCACTAGCATGAGTTGATACATAAATTTTTCCATTACTAGAAACTATATCTGTTACACCACCACTTGCTTCATATACAAATGTTGGAGCTAAGTCTTTCGCATTTAAATTTATAATAAGTAATAAAAAAACTAATATAACATTACGCATTTGGATTAAACCCACTTGCTTCATTGTCTGTAGTTTCATCTTTATTATTAATTTTATCTATATCTTCTTGATATTTCTCTTGCATTATTGCCATTTTATCTTCTAAATCTTGGTAATTTGCAGGACTTAAAAGTTGTGATCTTGTCCAAACAACTTCAATCTCTCCACCATACTCTCCACCTAATTCTTCTATTTTAGTAGCATACTCATCTAAATCTTTACAAATTACTTCTGTTTCTTCTAAAGTATCAGTTAGTTTTATAAACCAATTACCAACACCATCTTGCTCTACATGTGATATAAATTTTACAGCCATTATATTTCCTTTTTTATCTCTTCTATCTCTTTTATTTTAAATGAAATTGCATCAGTTGGGCATACACTTATGCAAAATCCACAACTAGTACACATATCCATATTTATCTCAGGTCTAAACATACCTAAAAACTTAATTGCATCATCTAAACATGGGTCTTTACAAGAAAAACACATAGTTTGATTCCAACTTAAGCATTTTATTAAATCTATACTAAAAGTGGCATTAATGTTTTCTTTATGTTTTACTTTTAATACATTTGGTTCACATACTTTTGCACATTCATCACAATATGTACAACCACCTTTTGAAAAATCTAACTTAGGGGTACCATCATCTTGTATTATAATTATTTGCTCTTCACAAATAGCAACACACATTTTATCTTCACATAAAATACATTTCTTTAAAAATTTATTTGGATTTTTAAAATAAGGTGGTCGTATGATACTCTCTTGATTCACATCTCCAGTTTCTTGAAAAGGTGAAGCAAGAGAGCTAAAAAGCTCTCTGCGTTTCATATTTTACTTATTATTTAGAAAGTGTATCTAAATCGTCAGTTAGTCTGCTACCAGTCCAACTTGATTTTGTAGCACCATCTTCATTTGAAAATACTGCTTCAAAAGTGTTTTCTGGAGCATCAGTTACATTACTTTGAGTAGCATGACACTGAGTACAGTTAAATCTAGCACCAGTTAATTGACCATTATTATCTTTTATAGACATATATGCTCTTTTTGAACTTGATGTATTATCAACAGCTTTTCCAGACTTTGTAATTCTACCATCTTTAGCAATTCCAGTACTAGGTCTGAAATCCTTCATATGTGAACTTGGCCATGGAGTAGCAGGTGGTACTAAAGATTCAGCAACACCAGGCATATGACAACCTGTACATTGATTATTATTAATAGTAATTGGCACCATTCCTTCTACATCATGAGGAATCATTGGAGGAGCATCTTGAAACGCTCTTTCAATTTTCGTTGATGTTCCAGCAGTAGCTTTACTATAACCAGTTTGATCACCAGTAGTTTCTGTACCTTCAGAATATAAATCTGTTTTTCTAAGTCCTAAAGACTCTTCACTTACTGTACTTTGACATCCAGCAAAAAATATACCAGATGCAATTATTGCACTTAAAGTTATTTTACTAACTATTTTCATTTTTTTTCCTTTGCGAGTTTTCTAATAGAAAAGTTTAAAGCGTCATC
>CAYUNC010000172.1:0-2581 GCA_964445915.1 uncultured Arcobacter sp. | reverse complement strand
TTATAATTGCTATCATTAACAGTCTAAGAAAAAAGATAGTTAATGAAGGGTTATTGGTTTTGGACGAATGTCATAACTACCAATCAGAGGAAAATGTTAAGTTTATCGATAGAAGCAGTTTCAGTAGAATCTTAGCTTTAAGTGCAACACCCAAGCGTAGTGATGGACGTGATTACTTACTTTTGAACGAGATGGCACCTATCATTCACCAATACGGATTCAAGCAAGCTAAAAAAGACGGTACTGTATGTGATTTCAAGATTGTTAATGTTGCTATCGAATTCACACCTGAAGAATCCATCTTATATAACGAGAAGAACGAGTATATCAAGAAACATTTCAAGACTTTTGGCTTTAATTTAGGTAATGTGATTGCTAGCACTAGCCATCCAAATCCAACAACAAGATTTACAGCTATGAACCTAATGCGATGCATTGCAAGTCGCAAGAAAATCATATTTGAATCACAAAATAAACTGGATAGATTAATCAAAATATTACAAGAACGGACAGTATTAACACCATATGATAAATATATTATATTTTGCGAACAGATAAACACATCAAACATGATTTACAAGAGAATCCAACAAGAAATAAAGAACGGACTGAAACTAGAAAAACCAGTACGATTTCATAGCAAGATGAAACCAGAATTGAAGAATAGTGCTATTGATAAATTCAAGAATAACGAAGCTAATGTACTGCTAGCAGTAAAAGCACTTGATGAAGGACTTGATGTTCCAGACATGAACATAGCTATAATCTATACAGGTTCTGGAGTTGAACGTCAATTCATCCAAAGATTAGGTCGCTCTTTACGTAAGAAAGAAGGCAAGGCTGCAGTTCTATATCAACTTTATGTACAGAATAGCAAAGATTATGATTGGTTGGTTTCCAGGATGGGTATACATAAAAAGTCTTTAGAGCATATTATGGAATGGGTGGAATAAAATGACACAATTTACTAAAGACTGTATACCAATTACATCGCAAATTATTAGATATATTAAAATAGTCTTAAAAGACGGTACTTCCAAGGGATTCATCGCTCGTAAAGCAGGATACTGCGGTCGAAGCAACGCTAGCCAAATAACTAAAATACTGAATGGTAATAAAACTTCTATCTACAAAGACCGATTTGCTAAATTAGTTGTATTCTTAGACTACGAGCTAAACGAAATCAAGAAACGCAATCGAAATGCACATAATCGTGCTAATAATAGATATGATAAAATATACAAAGAAATCACACCTCAGATGAAAGAAGACATACAAGCCATAATCGATAGCGGAGTTAGCCAAAGTTTCATCGGATCTCAATTTGGATACTACGGCAGTTCAGGAAGAACAACAGTCTACGACATCTTAAAAGGAACACGAAAAAGAATCCATAAAGATAATTATGATAGGTTGAAAGTGTATTTGAAGAAGGAACTGAATGACAAAACATAGATATATAAACCTTAAAAGTCAAAATATAGTAATTAAAATTAGAAAGGTGATAAATTATGACGAAAGTAACTTTAGGAAGTAATCATTTGGAAGCTGGACCATACAAAAATGTAGAAAGTGTAACTGTAGCTAAAAAAAAATAAAATATATGCTTATTCTATCTTTTTGTTAACACATAAAAGAGAAAAAAACATGAAACACATAACCATAAAAAGGAAAACTTTTGTTTATAAAGGTCTTAAAATGAAAAAAGATAATGATTGGACAAAAAACTATAAAGGATACAATCATATAAAAAACCAAGTAGGAAACTATATTAATTATTATGAAGAATAAAATAAGAAAAGATGTTTAAAGAAGCTGTAAAGGCATATACAGAAGAACACGATGTAAAACCAAAACCTGGTGATGGATGGGTAAATTGGTAATAATACATAAAGGTGATTGGAAGATGGTATTAACTATACGAGAACAAGAAAAAAGATGGGATAGAATCTCAAGAAAACAACCTAATCTTTATGAAGGAAAACGAGTTATAATAAATCCAAGTTATGGTGGTGGTTCTGGCATAGTAAAAGAGCTTACAATGCAAAATGTATTTGTGAAAGTAAAAGGAAAAATGATGAATTTTTCTCAACAAGATGTTAGATAAAGGTAACAAACAATGAAAAGCATGCAATTTGCTAAAAAGACAACGAAAAAGAATCCATAGAGATAACTATGATAGGTTAGTTTTGTACTTGAAGAAGGAACTGAATAACAAAGCATAGATATATAAACTTTAAAAGTCAAAATATACTTATTAAAAATAGGAAAGGTGATTAGAATGGCAAATAAAAACAAAACGATGGAAATCAATAGGCTATATCAAGAATATAAAAGAGAATACAAAAAAATAATGAATGAAGATATAGAAAGAATTAAAAAACATATACATGCTAAATTTAAACGAGAAAACACAATTATGAGTGATTTTATATCTAATCCTACACAACACAATAAATACGAAATTGCTAATAGTATATTTGGTCCAAATGAAGGAAATAGATATCCAGAGACAAAAAAATCGTTACTAAAAGGTAGAGATATTATAGACGAAATGCTATACGAAAACTAAAAAGGTGAT
>CAYUNC010000171.1:0-2651 GCA_964445915.1 uncultured Arcobacter sp. | reverse complement strand
AAAGATAACGAAGTGGCATATATGATAGGTTTCGCACGATTAATAAGATAGTCAACTATATGTGAAGATGCCAAGATATATGCTCCAAAACTTCCATAGGCTTTTCCAAGTGTCCCCATCTTTATATGGTTTGGCTTAATATCAATGTTATAGTAATCAAAAATACCCATAAGTTTATCCCCAATAACACCACTGCTATGAGCCTCGTCAACTATTAAAAGTGCATCTTCTTTATCACAGATATCAAACACTTCTTTATGACATAAGTCTCCATCCATTGAGTATATTCCCTCAACTGCTACTATCTTGCGTTTAGCATTTGAATTTTTTAGTAAACTTTTCAACTCATCCATATCATTATGTTTAAAAAAGATTACATTTACACTTTCTAAAGACGAAGCCAATACTCCAGAAGCGTGATAAAGCTCATCCATAAAAAGAGTATCACCCTTTCTTACCAGTGCTTCAATAAGAGCGATGTTAGCATTAAAACCACTCCCTAAAATAACACCATCTTCAAAATCATTTGCACGACAAAGAGTATCTATAAAATCTTTGTGAATTTGATGATAACCATTTACAAGAAGTGAAGCTTTAGTGCTATGAACTTCAAGTTTTTCTAACTCTTTACAAGTATCTTTGTGGAGTTCTTTATTATGAGAGAGTCCAAGATAATCATTTGAAGCAAAATCTTTTAAGGAGTAATCAAGCACTTCAATTGTTCTATATCTTCCAGATTTTTTAAGAGCTTTTATCTCATTTTCATAGTAGTCCATTATCGGCAAACAACCATATTTCTTCCACTATCTTTAGCTGCATAAAGAGCTTCATCAACTCTTTTCAGGATGAACTCCATCTCTTCACCTTTTATATATTCAATAACTCCAAAACTCATAGTGATTGGTAACACTTTTTTATAACTTTCGACAGAAGATCTTATCTTTTCTGCCAATTTTCCAGCCTCATTTTTTGTAGCATGAGGAAGGATTAGCATAAATTCTTCTCCACCAATCCTACAAAAAATATCTCCATCACGTATCATTGAAGATATTAGTTTTGTATATTCAACTAGTACACTGTCTCCAACACCATGCCCATGTTCATCATTTACTTTTTTAAAGTAATCAATATCAAGCATAATAAACGATAGTGCATGATCATACCTATTTGCCCGAGACTTTTCTTCTCTTAACTTATCATGAAAATTTCTACGATTTCCAATACCAGTCAATGGATCAGTTCTAGTTAATGTCTCTAACTCTATTCTATACTTCTCTTCATTAGTTATATCGGAAAAAACTACGCTGTAATAGCTTTTTTCCTCTGATACCAGTGATATTCCAACAGAAAAATAGTAAATTTCAGACTCATATTTAATTTTTACTTTATGTTTATTGTTGCTATTATTCATCACATGATCAATCCAGTAAATACCATTTCTTTCTTTTTGTAAATACCCATTTTCCTCAACAAAAAGGTCACATATACATTCATAACTGTTTGTAAACTCATCTAATGTTGAATGATGATAAAAGTACTTAAAAAATATTTTATTTACATCAATAATATTTTTTTTGTCATTTATAATTACTATATTAGTCGATGAATCTATAATATTTTTATAGTAAAATTTTTGTTTTCTTATGTAGTAATACATTGCAAGGTTTATAACTCCGGCAAGTGCCATCAGTGCAACTAATCCAAAGGCCATCCATTTAAACATAAAAAAGTCTAAATTCATAGTAGATATTGCATTTATCCTTTTATACATAATGTAATATCCTAAAGTCTTACCATCAAGAGATTTTAACTTATGTGAAGTAATTATACGACCGTTATGAACAGAGTATGCCTCTGCAAAATGTTTGTCTATTTCGCCTTTTTGAAGATACCCTAATATAGACTCGGGAGCATCTATGTTAGCTATATAATAATCATCAATAAACTTATTTGTAAATGGCTGCTCTATCCGCTTTGTAAATTCTTTCTCTAGCAGAACAATAGAATCTATATCAAATTTTTTCATCTCTCTTGAGATAGAATTAAAATGCGAAATAACTTCTATCATACCTTTTACTTGCTTATCCTGTAAAATGGGCACTATCGCTTTAATTGTTAAGTCAAATTTTCCTGAGCTAATTGAATATACTACTTTTTTGGTTCTAAAAACCTCTTTTAAATCTGTTCTAATTTTTTTAAGACTATCACCACTTTTATCAGTCCAACTTCTATACAAAGATATTGAATCTTTATCTAGTATTTGAATCCATATATTTTTATATTGTGTATTTTCTTTAAAATTATTAATCAACTTTTCATAATACTTTTTTTCTATTTTGTTATTAAGCATATTTTGGGAAAGTTTTTTGTCATTTGCCAAGCTAAGAGCCATTGCTACAGTTGATTTTTGCTTAGCTAAAATCAGATTTTCTACTCTTTTTTTCATACCATTGGCTTGAAAGAGATAGTTAGCTTTTTGAAGATCTAATTTTTCATCTTGAACATAATTTACATACTTCCAAACAGAAAAAACTAAAGCTAGAAAAACAGTAAAACCAATTAAATGAATTTTATAATCTTTAAAGATGATATTCCTTTGTTTAGATTCTATCTATTAATTACATAAATCTATGTAAAACTTCAACACTTAG
>CAYUNC010000170.1:0-2662 GCA_964445915.1 uncultured Arcobacter sp. | reverse complement strand
ATCTGTAATAATTACTGCCATATCATTCTCCTAATTTTTAATTTGAATAACTTTATCATATAAAAAATAAAATTAACTTTAAATTTTAATAAATATACTTTAAAGATACCTAAAAAAAATAAAGTTGTTCATTTATTAACACTTCTTTAACAAATATTTTATATACTTACAAACTTAAAAAACAAAACAAGGAATTAAATATGTTAGTAACAAAACAAGCTCCAGATTTTACAGCAACTGCTGTTCAAGCAGACGGTCAAATCGTTGAGGATTTCAAATTATCAGAAAACTATGGTGAAAAAGGTACAGTACTTTTCTTCTACCCATTAGATTTTACATTTGTATGTCCTTCAGAAATTATTGCATTCTCTAAAAGAGTTGCAGACTTCAAAGAAAGAGGTGTTAATGTAATTGGTGTTTCTGTTGATTCACAATTTTCTCACTTCGCATGGAGAGAAACACCAGTAAATCAAGGTGGAATTGGGCGTGTAAATATGCCTTTAGTTGCAGATTTAACTAAACAAATCTCTAAAGATTATGATGTATTACTTGATGGTGGTGTAGCATTAAGAGGTTCATTTTTAATTGATGCTGATGGTACAATTAGACATGCAGTAATCAATGATTTACCATTAGGTAGAAATATTGATGAGATGGTAAGAATGGTAGATACAATGATATTCACAAATGAAAATGGTGAAGTTTGTCCTGCTGGTTGGATTAAAGGTGATGACGGTATGACTGCATCAACTGAAGGTGTTGCTGATTATTTAGCTACACATGAGGGTGATTTATAGTATTTAACTATAAGTTTCTAAAAAGGGGGAAGTGATTAAATTCACTTCTCCCTTTTTTTAATATGTAAATTATATATTTATTATAAAATTACATTGTTCCTGCAAGAGCTTTTACCATACCTTTTTCTAAAAATGGTTGCGCTTGTGAGAAATCTAAACCTGGAGCATAAGCTGAACTAACAATTCTTGTTCTATACTTTTTCCATTTAACATTATTATTTGTAGCTGTTTGTGTACTATTTCCTGATGCTCCCATTTTACCTTTTAAAGTATCTGCTTGTGTTACAGTTTCACCATCAAGAGGTCTTTGTCTAATTTCAACATCTGTTACCATTGCATAATGAACATCTTTTACTTTAGCAGCTTCCCAAAGCATTCCAATTACAGCACCTGCTAATGCAGCTTTTCCACTACGACCATAACCACCACCAGTTAACATAGTAGCACCTGCTAATGCAGCTCCTGTTCCAAAACCTGCTCCTAAATAATTCTTTTGCTCATTTAAGTCCATTGCTCCAACTTTAAGTAAGTTTGCTTGAACTAAAAAGTTTGCTTTTTTAGGATTTGTAGTTACTTTAAATCCTTTACTTTCAAATGCTGCTTTTAATTTTGACATTACATTTAATTCTTCTTCTGAAGTATTTCTAAATCTGAAATAGATAATTTGCTCTTCTGGTGCAACTGGCTCTAAGAAAATTGTTTCACTCATTTTTGTTTTTGCATGAATATCTTTTTTTGTAATTACTACTTTATCTCCGTTAAGATTTGTTCCTACTTTTGAAAAAGAAGACCCTGCACATCCTGATATAGATACTGCTATTGCAATTGATAATGCTGGTATAGCAACTTGCTTTAATATACTTTTGTAATTCATTTTTGAATTCCTTTTATTTTAATTTCGGGGATTATATCATAATAATAATTTATTTTATATGATTTAGAAATTAAATAATCTTAATCCAAATATATCTTTATTATCTCTATTAACCCAACCATTAATAGTTTTTTCATTTTGCTTTGATATAAAGTGACTCATTGATGTATCTTTTGATGTAACTGTAGTATTTATAGTCCATTTGTTGCCAAATTTATCATTTATTGTATTAAGTAGAAATAAATCTTCTCCCTTATATTCTACTTCTAATATACTAATCTTTGTTAAGATTTGTTCCAATATTGCTTTATGCTTAATTTCACTATTTATTTTATTATTTATAAGTATAACATCTTTTTCTTTACTGTATATACTTGTATTACTTGAATTAGTTACTTCAATTTTAATAGTTGCTTCAAATGATTGTTTTGCTATTAAGCTACTCATAAAAAGCATTATTATGATAAGTTTTTTCATTTTATTCCCATATTCTTTAATTTATAATATATTCTAACATATGATTATAAAATATTTTATAAAGTTATAATT
This sequence comes from uncultured Arcobacter sp., assembly GCA_964445915.1. Taxonomy (GTDB): domain Bacteria; phylum Campylobacterota; class Campylobacteria; order Campylobacterales; family Arcobacteraceae; genus CAJXII01. Next base: position 442 of record CAYUNC010000170.1, on the reverse strand, counting down.
TAACTTATAATAGTGTATAATTTTTCATCAAAAGAAAAAAAGGAAATCTATGAAAAAAATACTATTAGCACTTTTATTAATAAATTCTTATGTATTTGCAAAAAATATATGTGTAAATACTATAATTGGTCAAGACCGTTTAACTACTATAAAATTATGTATTAGTATAAAAGAATCATTAATTCAAGCATTTCAAGAAAAAGAGATAAAAGAATTATTAATTAGCAATGTTGCACTAAGTCAAGAAAAGAAAATGATAATTTCTCATCAAAAGACTCATCTTTTTATAGAAAAAGAGATTTTAAAAAAATACAAGAAAAATATTAAAATCATAAGTATTAGCTCAAACTAGAATAGTTTTATACAATATTAGCAGTCTTTTTATTTAAATAACGATTTATATCTGTATATATAAAACCATTTCTATCTATAAATGTAAGGT
>CAYUNC010000169.1:0-2662 GCA_964445915.1 uncultured Arcobacter sp. | reverse complement strand
CTAACATAAACAGGAAATCTAGGCTTCCCATATTTAGTAAATTCTTTATATTTAAAAGTGATTGTTGTACCTATTTCAGGTGGATTTTTTCGCTCTTTTAAACTAAAACCACTTCCTATTTTAAATATAATGTTATTTTCCAACTTGCATTTAACAGCACCCATCATATCAGTAAATTTTCCTTTGCCTTTTGTATATCCTATAACTTTACATTCCATATCATGAAAAGTTTTCACTTTTAAAGCTTTTGATGTTCTCTTATTTATATACGGAACAGTTGGGTCTCTTACAACTACCCCTTCACCTTTTTGAGATTCTATTTTGGTTAAAAATTCTTTCAAATGATTTTTATCTTTAATTTTTATTTGTTTGATTAATTTTATATATTTATGATTTAAACCAGATACTTTTTCCAATCTTTCATACAATCCACCCTTAGCATTAGGAACTTCAAATATATAATGCTTCACTTGATGCCAATCATCTGAAGGAACTTTATCTCTTACTATAGAAGATATATTTTCAAAATCACCTCTTTTAGTCCAAAGTTCCCCATCTATCTCAAAGTCAGGATAATTTTCAATAAACCACTTTGGAGCATAAATAATATTACCACCACGACTTACAAGATTTGTACCATCCCAATATGCTCGTATTCCATCAAGCTTTTCACTCATCACCCAACCAGTAATATTTTGGTCTTTGTATGTTTTTAGAAGTAGCAAATTTGGTTTTGCTGCGAATGTGCAAATTGATAGTAGGAGTATATATATTATATTTTTCATTTGTTATTATACTTATTTTATATTATAATTTAGATATAATCGCATATGAATATACTAGAAAATAAAAACATACTAGTAGCAGTATCTGGTGGTATTGCTATTTATAAAAGTTTAGAACTTATCAGACTTTATAAAAAAGCTGGGGCAAATGTACGGGTGATTATGACATCATCAGCTCAAAAATTTATCACTCCTCTTACTTTTGAAACACTATCTCAAAATAAAGTTTTAGATGAGAATAGTGAAGATTGGAGTTGTGAAACTGTAAACAATCATATTGCTATTGGAAAATGGGCCGACCTTTTTGTAATAGCACCAGCAACAGCGAATACTATCAATAAATTAGCAAACGGAATAGCTGATAATTTACTACTTCAAACAGCACTTGCTTATCAAGAGGTTAAACTTATTTGTCCAACTGCAAATACAAATATGCTTCAAAATCCTTTGACTCAAGCTAGTTTAAAGATGTTGAAACTTTGTAATTTTAAAATTATAAATTCTGTTACTAAAGAGTTAGCATGTCAAGATATTGGTGATGGTGCGATGGCTGAAGTAACTGATATATTTCATACTACTTGTCAAGAACTTTTAAAAGATGATTATTGGGTTGATAGAAAAGTTGTATTAAATGGTGGTGGGACTATTGAGAAAATTGATGATGTGAGATATATTAGCAATTTTAGTAGTGGTAAAATGGCTGTAAATTTAGCAACTGCTTTATATTATAAAGGTGCTGATGTATGTTTGGTAACTACAAGTGATATCCAAACTCCTAACACAATTCATACTATCAAAATCCAAAGTACTAACGAGATGTTTACTTATGTAAAAGATAGTATTAGAGTTGCTTTAAAAGGTAAAATGTCTAGTGCTACACTTATGGATAGTTCAAACCAACAACTAATCCAAAAGAAACCTTACTTTTTTGGAATATGTGCTGTAAGTGATTATGTTCCTAGTTTTCCTCAAAATGGGAAGATAAAAAAAGCTGATATCGGCGATACTTGGGATTTAAAATTGAAAAAGAATATTGATATTTTGGATACTCTTGATAAAAGCGGTATTTATACTATTGGTTTTAAAGCTGAGATGGATAAAGATAATGCAAAAACAAATGCAACAAATATGCTTAAAAATAAAAAACTTGATGGTGTTTGTTTAAATATAATAGATGAAGAAAATAGTTTTGGAAGTGATACAAATAGTATAAATTTAATCACAAACTCAAATACAACTGAAGATTTAAGTGGTACAAAACTTGAAGTTTCACTTGCTTTACTTGATAATTTAAAGGCTAATTTTAGTGAGTAATCTACCAACTCATATTGCTATTATAATGGACGGAAATGGTCGATGGGCAAAAGAGAAAAATCTAAATCGAACTGCTGGACATGAAGAGGGTGCAAAAACTGTACGAAACATAACTATTCATTGTAGTGACTTAGGTATCAAATACCTTACACTTTATGCCTTTAGTACAGAAAACTGGACTCGACCAAAATTAGAAGTTGAATTTTTAATGAAACTTTTAGAGCGATATTTTAAAAGTGAATTACCAATATATTTAGAAAATAATGTAAAGTTTAAAGCTATTGGGGATTTGACAAAATTCTCACAAAAACTTCAAGATATTATAAAAGATACTGAAGATAAAACTGCACATTGTTCAGGGCTTACTCAAATACTAGCTTTAAATTATGGAAGTCGTGATGAGATTGTAAGAGCTGTAAAAAAGCTAAATGAGCAAGATTTAGAACCAACAGAAGAAAATATAAATAACAATCTTGATACTGCAAAGATGCCTGATGTTGATTTATTAATTCGTACAAGTGGAGAGGTTAGAATATCTAACTATTTACTTTGGCAAAGTGCTT
>CAYUNC010000168.1:0-2698 GCA_964445915.1 uncultured Arcobacter sp. | reverse complement strand
GAGCCTCTGCCTTCCAAGCAGATTGTCGCGCGTTCGAGTCGCGTCACCCGCTCCAATTAAAACAATCTATTTTTTAACCCATCGTTTAAATAATCTATTAGTTGTAATTTGAGCATCTATGCTTTTATTTAAAATCATATTATCAACTAATTGTTTAGCCAAATATGGAGCTAAAACAAACCCTCTACCACCAACACCATTTAATAAAAATAATTTTTCATTTCGTACAAATCTTTGTGAATCTACTTTTGTTCCATTTTTTAAATATGGAAACTTTTTAATTGTTTCTTCACTATTTATAAGCTGACCAACAATAGGAAAATAATCACTACTACTAGCCCTAGCTCCTGCAACTTCTTTGATAACTTTTACATTTTCTAGCTTTACAATATCATTTGCTTTTCGTAAAAGTTCAGTTGTATCGTTCTTATCTATAGCTTTATCTTCTACAAACCTATGATGACTTGCTCCAATAGATAGTATTTGTGTAGTTTCATCTTTTTTTACACTTCTTGAAACTGAACATTCTTTATGATAATTAACACTTACACAAGTGCTAGTTTCACAGTCAATTCGCTGTCCCCATACTGCTCTTATGTTAAAGTATAATTCATCTATAAGGTTAATACTTGCACCTGTAGTTAAAATTAGATTTTGCACTTCATACTTATCATCTATTATCCAAGTATTGTCAATATATTTTATACTTTTCACTTCATAATTTAAAAGCTTTTCTACATCTTTTGTAAGAGTTTTACAAATATTATAAGTATCAACAACACTACCAATATCAAAAAAATAACCATCATCTTTTTGTAAATATTCAAAATCCATATGTGGTATATAGCTTTGAAATTTATCCTCATCCTCTTGGTCTTTTGGGATTCTTATCGTTCCACAATTGTCTATAAACTCTGGAGTATTTTGCTTATAAAAATCCACTGCATATTTCAAAGATGTTGTAACTAAATCTTTAAAATTATTTGGTTTTCCAAGTAAAGGTGAAAGAAATGCTCCAGCAGCTCCACTAGCACCTTTTGCCACATCATCAAGTTTATCTACTAATAATATGCTTTTTGAGTGTTTAGATAGTTCAAAAGCAACACTACAGCCACTTATCCCTGCTCCAATAATAAGATAATCATATTTTATCATTGACATCTATTCTTTTATCCAGTCATTTTGATTGTGAGTTACGCCTGTAAGTGCATCTTCAACATTTTTTATATCACTATTTACTACAGTAATACTATTTGGGATATATAAAAATAGATATGGTAAATCATCACTAATCTTTGTAAATATCTCTTTATATATCTTACTTAACTTAGTTTTATCAATAGTAACTTCACCTTTTTCTATTAAGCTATCTACTTCCTTATTTGAATAACCAACTAAATTGAAGCCACCTTTTTTATCACTCTTACTATGCCACAAAGGTTTAGCATCAGGTATAAGAGACAATCCCCAACCCAATATAATAGCATCAAACTTTCTAGGATGAACCACAGTATTTAAAAAAGCTTGCCACTCCATAACTCTAATTTTCATATCAATTCCAACAAATGAAAGTTGGTATTGTAAAATTTGTGCTGCATTTACTCGTATAGAATTATTTGCATTTGTAATCACTTGAAAAGTAAAAGGATTATTCTCATCATAACCCAACTGCTTTAAAAGTTCTTTTGCTTTTTCAATATCTTGTATTGGAGTTTTTATCTTTTCATTAAAGGCAAAGGTATCAGGCAAAAAAGGACCTGTACAAACTTTACCGTGACCAAAAAACAATATATCTACAAGCTGTTGTCTATTGATAGCTAAATTCAAAGCTTGTCTAATACGAATATCCTTAAACTTCTCACTTTTTAGATTGAAGCCCATATAGGTATATCCAAAGCTTGGCTTCTCAAATATCTTAAAATCTTTTTTAAACTTATCATCTATTTGTCTATCAATTTGAATAGGAGTAAGCCCACCAATATCAAGTTTTCCTTGCTTTAAAGTATAAAAAGATGTTGTAGTATCAGGTATGAATTTATAAGATATTTTATCTATTTTAGGTTTTCCATCAAAATAATCTTGATTTGCAGTCAGTATTATATCAGCAGAGATTGTTAAAGTTTTTAGCTTATATGCTCCAGTACCAATAGGATTTTTATTAAACTTAGAGGTCATCAAGTCTTTTTCATCTTTTAAAATATGCTTAGGCAACAATCCAGTAAGCCAAATCTCCAAAGCTTTAAAATATGGTTTCTTATAAGTTATTTTAACACTATATTTATCTAGTTCTTTAACACTCACAACATTTTCAAAACTACCTTTTATAGAACTAAATACTTTAGGAGAATTAATAGTATCAAAAGTAAATACAACATCACTAGCAGTAAATGCAATACCATCATGCCATCTAACATTTTGTTTTAATTTAACAACAAGTTCCGTAGGTGTTTCAAACTCATAACTTTGAGCTAAATCACACACTACATTCCCATCTTTATCATATTTAAATAGTCCATTAAATATCCACTGAGATATTGTACTACTAGCACTATCATTAGAAAGTATAGGATTTATTCTACTTGGATTTGAAGATATATCAAGATTTAGAGTTGATGAAAATAAAGTAACTAAAAGAGATGTTAATAATATTAGGATTCGCATATATGATTGTACATAAAATATGCTTGTGATTTAATAT
>CAYUNC010000167.1:0-2723 GCA_964445915.1 uncultured Arcobacter sp. | reverse complement strand
TAGACTCTGAACATTGGTGTCAAAATCTTTTTCAAGTAACTTCACAGGTAACCATTGATGGTGTATATAAAAATAGATATGATGTAACTATCCTTATCAATGGTTTGCCTTTAGTACAAATAGAACTTAAAAGAAGAGGGCTAGAGCTTAAAGAAGCATTTAACCAAATCAATCGTTATCAAAGACACTCTTATGGCTCTAACAATGCTCTATTTAACTATGTACAGCTATTTATAATAAGTAACGGTGTAAATACAAAATACTATGCGAACAATAGAACACAATCATTTAAACAAACATTTTATTGGGCAGATAAAGAAAATAAAAATATAACAAATCTTGAGAAGTTTACAGATATTTTTCTTGAGCGATGTCATATATCTAAGATGATATGTAAATATATAGTATTAGCAGAAGTACCGAAGATACTTATGGTGCTAAGACCTTATCAATATCATGCAGTAGAGAGTATCATTGATAGAGTGTCAAACTCAAATAAAAATGGATATATTTGGCATACTACTGGAAGTGGTAAAACACTTACATCTTTTAAAACAGCTCAAATACTTATGAAACTTCCAAATGTAGAAAAAGTAGTATTTGTAGTAGATAGAAAAGATTTAGATTTTCAAACTACAAAAGAGTTTAATAGTTTTAGCGATGGTTCTGTAGATGGCACTGATAATACAAAGGCATTAGTAAAACAATTTGGTGATGATACGAAACTAATAGTTACAACTATTCAAAAACTAAATACGGCGATAAGTAAAAAACAATATTTAGAAAAGATGGAGCGATTAAAAGATAAAAATATTGTATTTATCTTTGATGAGTGCCATAGAAGTCAGTTTGGTGATACTCATACAGCTATTAAAAACTTTTTTACTAAAAATCAGATGATAGGATTTACAGGTACTCCTATATTTGCAGATAATGCAATAGGTAAAAAAACTACTAAAGATTTATTTGATGATAGACTTCATAGGTATGTGATAACTGATGCTATCAATGATGACAATGTATTGAAGTTTTCTGTTGAGTATATTGGAAGATATAAAGAAAAAAGTAATAGTGCTACAAATATTGATATAGATGTTGAAGCTATTGATACTAAAGAGTTACTTGAAAGTGATGATAGAGCAGAAAAAATAGTTAACTACATCATAGCAAATCATAATCGTAAAACTCACTCAAAAGAGTTTACAGCGATGATGTGTGTAAGTGGAATACCTATGCTTATAAAGTATTATGAACTTTTTAAGGCTAAGAAAGAATTAGGAGAACACAATCTAAAAATTGCAACAATCTTTTCATATAGTGCAAATGAAAATGATAAAGATGCAAATGGCTATATAGATCTTGATGAAAGTGACGGGGCTAATGTTGATGAAAATAATATCAATAAACATAGTCGTGAAAAGCTTGATGAGTATATAGCTGATTATAATAAAATGTTTGGTTCAAAGTTTAGTACAAAAGATACACAAAGTTACTATAACTACTACAATGATATATCAAAGAAAGTAAAGAAAAAAGAAGTTGATATATTGCTTGTGGTAAATATGTTTTTAACTGGATTTGACAGTAAGCCTTTAAATACTTTATATGTAGATAAGAACTTACAATATCATGGGCTTATACAGGCATTTAGTAGAACAAATAGAATATTAAATGAACAAAAATCGCAAGGTAATATAGTATGTTTTAGAAATCTAAAAAGTAAAACAGATGAAGCCATAGCACTATTTTCAAATGAGAATGCAAATGAAGTTATCTTGATGCAACCATATGAAGAGTATGTTTCAAGATTTAATGAGAAGTATAAAAATTTAATAAATATAGCTCCTACTGTTGATAGTGTAAATGAATTAAAAGGTGAAGATACAAAGCTAGAATTTGTAAAAGCATTTAGAGAGATAATAAGAGTTAAAAATATACTAGATAGTTTTAGTGATTTTAAATGGTCTGATTTAGATATGAGTGAACAAGAGTTTGAAGACTACAAATCTAAATACCTTGATATGTATGAAGATATTGGTGGTAATAGTGGAGAGGGTATTGAAAAGGTATCTATACTTGAAGATGTGGATTTTGAACTTGAACTTATACAAAAAGATGAGATAAATGTATCTTATATTTTACAACTTTTAGCTCAATATAAAAATGCAAGTGAAAAAGAAAAAGAAAAGCAGAAGAAGAATATAAATAATATTATCAATGGAAATGCTAATTTAAGAAGCAAAAGAGAACTAATAGAAAAATTTATAAATGAAAATCTGATGCAGGTAAAAGATAATGAAAATATAGAGGGTGAGTTTGAAAAGTTTTGGGATAAAGAAAAAGATGATGCTTATGAGATTTTATGTAAAGAGGAAAACTTAGATTGTATAAAAGTTAGAGCAGTTGTAGATAAATATATCTATGAACAAAGAAAACCTTTAAAAGATGAGGTTCTAAAACTTTAAATGTAAAACCAAAATTATTAGAACGAAAAGTTATAGTTCCTAGAGTACTTGATAAGATTGTTGATTTTGTGGATAAGTTTTATGATGATATTGGCGTTGGTACAAGTAGTATAGATAGTGATTATGAAAGTGGTAATAATCTTGAATATAATCCAGATGGATTTATGGTAGCAAGTGAAAATGAACCTTATGGGAAAGAAGATAAATAATGACAGAACAAGAACAATACTTCAACAGACAAATACAACTATGGGGTGA
>CAYUNC010000166.1:0-2728 GCA_964445915.1 uncultured Arcobacter sp. | reverse complement strand
CAATGCACAGATAAGCGAGTAAATATAATCACACCAGCACTATTTGAAAAATACCCAAGTGTTATAGAGCTAGAAAGTGCAAAGTTAGATGATGTAAAAGATTTACTAAAAACTTGTAGTTTTTTCAATAATAAAGCCAAAAATATAATTAAAATGGCACAAAGTGTACAAAGTGATTATGAAGGTGAAATACCACATGACACAAAGTCTTTAATGAGCTTAGCGGGTGTTGGAAATAAAACAGCAAATGTTTTTATGATAGAAGCTGATGGAGCAAACTTAATGGCTGTAGATACTCATGTATTTAGAGTATCCCATCGTTTAGGGCTAAGTGATGCTAAAACTGTTGAAAAATGTGAAGAGCAATTAGTAAAAAAGCTAAAAGATGATTTGCATATCTTTCATCAAGCTATGGTTTTGTTTGGTAGATACATCTGCAAAGCTGTTAAACCTGATTGTGAAAAATGTTTTATTAAAGAAGTTTGTAAAACAAATCAGACTTTTAGAGTTTGAAGTCAATAACATATATGTTATAATAAATAAATAATAAAAAGATATTGGATAATAAAAATGAGTCATAAGTATTTAAAAGAGTTTATAGGTTTTGGAGTTGCTGGGAATTTCGCACATCATTTGGTGCAAGCTGGTGAAGCTGAAGATTTTGTTAATGTTGAAGTAGATGATGAAAATGCACCAAAGGGTATTTTCCCTTTTTATATACCAAATAGTGATTGTTTCTTAGGAACTTACCCTTTATCAAGTGATACTATAATCTATCCAAAAGATATACCAACTGATGCAAATCTTCAGATGGAACCTGAGGTTGCTTTGATTTGTGATGTAAGTTATGAAGATGGTAAAGTTAAAGATATAACACCAAACTTCTTTACAGCATACAACGACTGTAGCATAAGAAAACCAGACGCAAAAAAGATAAGTGAAAAGAAAAACTGGGGTGAGAATACAAAAGGAATTTCAAGTAGTATTATTGCTATTGATAAGTTTGAAAAGGGTGGGGTGATGGATAACTATTACATCGCTTCATTTTTAAAAAGAGATAATGAATTTCATCCTTATGGTGAAGATAGTGCTGTGATGACTTATAATTATTTTTATGGACAATTAAAAGATTGGATTATAAATAAGCTAAACACTCAAGAAGATAATGACCCATTAGAAGATTTATCAAAACATTTAAAAGATGCTTCTTATCCTGAGAATATGGTAATAAGTATAGGTGCTACAAGTTATACCGAATTTGGAGAAACTACATTTTTACAAACTGATGATGAGATTTATGTTGTGGTTTATGATAAAACACATAATAGTTTTGAACAGATTCAAAAACATCTTGAAGATGGAGATTTAAAGGTTGAAACTGCCTCTATTTTACATCAAATAATTAAGTAAGGATATACAATGTCAGTAAATAGTATTAAAAATTTAATCAAAATTGCAAATGATTTAACACCTACTAAAATAGCTATAAAAGATAAAGATACAAGCTTTACTTTTGAAGAACTTTATACTAAAGTCAATCAAATAGCACAATACCTGACAACTTTAGAACTTGAAGATGGTGCAAGAATAGGTATATACTCAAATAAAAGTAGCTACAAAGTTATTGCAATTTTATCTGTTATATCTACAAAATATGTTTTTGTTCCTATTACAAAGATACTAAAAGCAGAGCAAGTACAGTATATAATTGATGATTGTGATATTCAATGTATTTTAACTGATGAAAAAAAATTGCCAATTATTGAAGAGACTACATTTAAAGGTACGCTAGTAACTGTAGAATCTTGCAACAAAGATATAGTTTCTTTTGAAGAGATATTTAAGTGCTATAAAGGCGACTACGAGTGTAAAATAAATGGGCATGATAATTGTGCCATAACTTATAGTTTTGCATCTTCAGGTCTTCCTAAAGGTATCGTAATATCGCATAAAAACTTTATTGATAGTGCTAGAGTTGTATCTGAGTATTTAAATTTAACTCAAGATGATACTTTAAGTGGATTATTGTCATTTAGTTTTGACTATGGATTAAATCAGATTTTTTGTGCCTTGTACAAACAAGCAACTTTTGTAATACATACTTTCTTTACTCCAAGTGAGTTTTTTACACATCTTATTAAAGACAATGTAACTGTATTAGCTTTGATGCCAATACATATTACTCAAATGTTTGATGAAGATACTCATAGATTGCCAAATCCCCAACAATTAGATAATATCAAAACTATCACATCATCAGGTGGTATATTAACAAATAAGATGATGACAAATATTGAAGAGTATTTCACAAATGCTAAGTTTTATTCTATGATTGGACATACTGAAGCTTTTAGATCAGCATATTTGGACCCAAGTCAATTAAAAATAAGACCAACATCTATAGGAAAAGCTATAGTTGATGTTGAATTATATGTAATAAATAAAGATGGAAACGAATGTAAACCTAGAGAAGTAGGGGAGTTAATACATAGAGGTGTTGGTATATACAAAGGCTTTTGGAACTCTAAAGTTGATACAAACAGTAGTTTTAAATCAATTGATATATTAAAAAACATAATTAAAAACGAAACAGGTTTAATAGATGAGATTGTAGTTGCTACTGGTGATTTTGTTTATAAAGATGAAGATGGGTATTTATATTTTATCTCGCGAAAAGATGATATGATAAAATCAAGTGGATATAGAATTAGTCCTGTAGAGATTGAAA
>CAYUNC010000165.1:0-2732 GCA_964445915.1 uncultured Arcobacter sp. | reverse complement strand
ACAACAGATTTTATGCTTCATAGAATGAATAATGTTATTGCAAACTTAACAGTAATGCCAGAAAATATGATGAAAAATCTTAATCTTACTGGTGGGCTTGTATTTTCACAAAGAGTTCTTTTAGAATTGCCACTTAAAGGTGTTAGTCGTGAAGATGCTTATAGAATTGTACAACAAAATGCTATGAAAGTTTGGCAACAAATTCAAAAAGGTAAACCAAGCACAAACTCTAAAGGTGAAAGTTTATATTTACAATATCTTTTAGATGATAAAGAGTTAAGAAACTCTCTAAGTGAAAAACAAATTAGAGAGTGTTTTAATTTTGATTATTATACTAAAAATGTAGATGCTATCTATAAAAGAGTTTTTAAATAGACTTAATTCTATTTAAGTTCTATTAAATGTGACTTCCAAATATTTGTCATATTCCGTTTTATAATTATCAATAATTGACTCCAAAGAAGAGATAAGAGTACTAAAATCTTTTTTGGGTTCGTGTTGTTCCTTTTGTTGGACTTTGATTTTATCAATTTTATTATCAAAGAAATGTGTCACTACTTTAGAAATAAAACTATTATATTTTTTTACTACTTTATTATTATATTCTTCAAATGTATAATTCTTTCCACCCTCTTCATCAAGTTCTTCCTCTTTTAAACCCTGGGCATTTTCATATTTATGTATTCTATTATACTCATCTAATAAATATTTCTGGTTATCTAGAAGTATAGGCATTAGGTCAATATTTCCTGTAAAGATAGGCTCCTCTTTATATAATTCTGGGTCTTTCTTTCTTAAATCAGCAAGTTCTACTCCAAACTCATTTAGACGGTCTTGAAAAGTATTACTATTATCATTTTCTCCTTCACCAAGAAAAAGATATTTAACTAATTCATTTACATCTTCATACTCTAAACTATCAAGCGTTTTAAGCATAGCATTTTTAAAAGGTGGATTGTCAATTAACCACATACCATGTTGTTTTATATCTTTAGGTGGTAATCCACGATAAAGTCTTGCAATCTTTTGTTCCCCATAATCTAACAAACCAGCATCTATATATTTTATAGCTCTTTCTGTTGCTACTATTTCACTTTCTCCATTTTCCATCCATTTTTTTATAAATTCCTTAACCATAGGTGCATTATCATATTTATTCCCATTTGTTGCACCTACAAGATGTGCATCCCACTGAGCACTAAAAGGGTCATATGATTTTGATTCTTCATATCCTCTATCAAAAGTTACAGGATAACTTGGGTCTGGGTAAGGATTATTTCTTTGGTTTTCCCATGGAATATGTTCTTGCCCTTTATTTATTCTAAAAGATCTACTAGGCTGAACACCTTCTAGATAGGCTAAAAAATTAGCTTCACTTTCATCTACTTTATTTGTGCTTAGGTTTTGAGTATCACTTAATGTTTGTGCAAATGAGCTACTATTTACTTGCATGATATTCCTTTTTAGTATTATATAATTTTGTATAAGTCTTTAATTGTTATACAGTTTACAAAATATATACTTAAAATAACTAATAACATTACATTTTAAGAAAAAGTATGTCAATCTGACATACTTTTCAATAATCTAAAAAAAACTTGCTACTATTCTAATATAAAAATTAGGAGTAATACTATGAAACAACTTAAATGTGCTTCATTAGATAGTTTTGAAGCTATAAGCGTAGATGTTGAGGCTACTTTTACAAAAGGTTTGCCATCTTTTACTATTGTTGGATTGGGAAATGCCTCAATTCAAGAATCAAAAGATAGAATAAAATCAGCACTTTTAACAAATGATTTTAAATTTCCACCAAAGAAAATCACTATCAATCTAAGCCCTTCTGAAATATCAAAAAGTGGTAGCCAGTTTGATATATCAATTGCTTTACTTATCGCACTACAAGAGCCAGAGATAAAGTTTGATGACTTTTATGTTTTTGGAGAATTAGGACTTAATGGAAATCTAAAAGATACAAAATCGATTTTTGTTTTAATTTTATCATTGGCACAACAAGGGTTGATTAAAAATGTTTTAATACCTAAAGAGTCTATTGATAAAATATCAACTATCCCAAATCTAAATATTTATGCAGTTGATAATTTATCTGAAGCTATTAACTTTTTTGTAAATGATGATAAAGAAAAATATAAAGTTAAGAATGCAAATTTTGAATATGATTACTTTACTATTTTTAATACAAAGTATTTTTATACTCAAGACTACCCTTTAGATTTTACTGATGTAAAAGGTCAATCTGTAGCAAAAAGAGCATCTCTTATAAGTGTAGCTGGAAACCACAATATTATTTTTGAGGGAAGCCCTGGATGTGGGAAAAGTATGATTAGTAAACGGCTACAATATATTATGCCACCTATGAGTTTAGATGAGATTTTAGAAAAAGCAAAGCTAGATTCTATTCAAATAAAAGAGCCTGATTTTATACCTATTAGAAATATGATTGCTCCTCATCACTCTTCTACAAAAGCATCTATAATTGGGGGTACTAAGATTGGTGAAGTTAGCTTATCAAATGGTGGAATTTTATTTTTTGATGAATTGCCCCATTTTTCTAAAAGTATTATTGAAGCGATGAGAGAGCCACTTGAAGATCATACAGTTTTAGTTTCACGGGTAAATACTAAGATAAAATATTCTACAAAGTTTTTATTTGTAAGTGCAATGAATCCTTGCCCTTGTGGAAACTTATTAGCAAAAAGTAAAGAGTGTAG
>CAYUNC010000164.1:0-2740 GCA_964445915.1 uncultured Arcobacter sp. | reverse complement strand
TATAGGTCAAAGTATTATTGCTCGTAGTGTTTTTGTTGGTCTTCATCAAGCTATTGTTGATATAAATGAGTTATGCAAAAAATAGCTATTAGTGTTGGAGATTTAAATGGAGTTGGGATTCAACTTTGTTTAGAAAACCATCATAAAATTACAAAGTTTTGTAAACCTATTTATTGTATTAGTGATAAGCTATTAAATCAAGCAAGTAAACTACTTAATATATCTATACCAAAAGACTTTAAAACTTATGGTTCTTATGATAACTTTAAAATAACACCACAAAAAGTAACTAAGTCAAGTGGAAGTTTTTCATATCAAAGTTTTTTAAAAGCTATAAACTTAGCAAAAAACAAAAGAGTAGATGCTATTTGTACTTTACCTATAAATAAAAAGTCTTGGAATAGGGCGGGTATATCTTATGTTGGTCATACTGATATGCTAAGAGATATATTTAAACAAAATGCTATTATGATGCTTGGTTGCAATAAGATGTTTGTTGCTTTATATACTGAGCATATTGCCTTAAAAGATGTACCTAAACAAATTCAAGTAAAAAAGCTTACTAAGTTTTTTCTTGATTTTTCTAAAAATATTTCAAATGAAAAAGTGGCTGTATTAGGGCTGAATCCTCACGCTGGAGATGATGGAGTTTTAGGAAAAGAAGAGATAAAAATAAATAAAGCTATTAAAAAAGCAAATAAGATTTTAAATAAAGATATATTTGTAGGTGCTGTTGTGCCTGATATTGCTTTTACTCCTAACTTTAGAAAGAATTACAAATACTATATTGCAATGTATCACGACCAAGGTTTAGCACCTTTAAAAGCTTTATATTTTGATGAGGGTATAAATATATCTTTAAACTTACCTATTGTTCGTACTAGTGTTGACCACGGAACAGCTTTTGATATTGCATATAGTAAAAATAATAGTCTTTCAAATAAAAGCTATATAAATGCTATAAAAGAGGCTATTAAATTATCTTAATATTATAAAATATCGTGAAGTGAGTTGGCTTTTTTCATCCATTTTGAGATATTTTCATAGTCATCATTTTCAAGCATTTGTCTAATATTTGACATTTGCTCTTCAAATAAATCTATACCTTCTAAAATATTTGTTTTATTTTGTTTAAAAATATCTGTCCACATTTGTGGAGAAGATTTTGCAATTCTACTCATATCTTTAAATCCACCCGCAGCTAATAGTGTAATATTCTTTGGGTCTTGGTGTTTCATAACAGTAGATGCTAAGGCATAAGATATAGCATGAGGTAGGTGACTCATATAAGAAGCGTGTATATCGTGCTCTTTTGAGTTCATATATACTATTTTCATCTTAATAGTTTCAAAGATTTTAACAACTTTTTCTTTATGAATAGTGTCACAAACATCTAAGTCACATAAAACAATAATCTTATCTTCATATAGTTTATCAATAGCAGCACTTGGACCAAACTTTTCAGTTCCTGTCATTGGGTGTGCTGGTATAAAGTTTGATTTTAGATGTTGTGGTACATTTTGAACAATTAACTCTTTTGTACCACCAAAATCAATGATTGTAGTTGTCTTTGGTACTTCACCTAAGTTTTCTAGAAATTTAATAATTGAATCAACAGGGATAGCTAAAACTATCAAGTCACACTTTTTTAACTCTTCTACAGATATAAATTTATCTACTAAATCTAATGATAAAGCAGTTTCTTGATGTTGCATATTGTGATCAAAGCCTAATACACTTGTACTAATGTTGTATTTTTTAACAACCTTAGCAAATGAACCACCCATTAGTCCTAATCCAACAATTCCTATATTCATTATCTTCCTTTTAAGTTAGGGTGAAATTTTACATTAATTCACCTTTGATAGAGTATTAAATATCTACCAATTTATGATTTTTTTATTTAAATTATCCAAAATATCATTTGTTTGTTTAAAATGATTACAACCAAAAAAACCACGATATGCAGATAATGGACTAGGATGGACAGAAGTAAGTATATGATGTTTAGATTCATTTATAAGTTTTGTCTTTTTAATAGCACCAGCACCCCAAAGTAAAAATACTATATCTTCACAATTTTGAGATATATATTTAATAATATTATCAGTAAATATATCCCAACCAATTTTTTTATGACTATTTGCATTAGCTTCTTCAACAGTTAAAATAGCATTGATTAATAATACTCCTTGCTTTGCCCAAGGTGTCAAATCGCCATCACGACATAAAGACGGTTTCTTATATTCATCTTCTATCTCTTTAAGTATATTTCTCATTGAGGGTGGATTTTTCATATTACTTGGAGTTGAAAATGCCAAACCTTGTGCTTGACCAGCCCCATGATATGGGTCTTGACCTAAGATTACAACTTTTAAGTCTTCAAATGCAGTTAAATCAAAAGCTTTAAATATATCTTCTCTTGGAGGAAAGATTGTCTTAGTTTTATACTCAATATCTAGCTTTGTTTTTATACTCTTATAATAATCTTTATTTATCTCTTGTTTTATAATTTTTTGCCAATTCATAAGTTGATTATACTATAATATTCTTATGATAAAAAAAGCTACAAAAAAAGATATAGAATTTATAAAAGAACAATTTATAAAAAACTATGATGATGCAGTTACTGAACTTACTTATACTAATGATTATGAACTTTTAATTGCTATAATACTTTCTGCCCAATGCACAGATAAGCGAGTAAATATAATCACACCAGCACTATTTGAAAAATACC
>CAYUNC010000163.1:1660-2742 GCA_964445915.1 uncultured Arcobacter sp. | reverse complement strand
CCTTAATTTTAATTCTAATAATACTACCATAATTAGGTATAATTAATAATGCTTTTATATATACATATCCCTTTTTGCGATAGTAAATGCCACTATTGTGCTTTTAACTCATATACTTCATTACATCATCTAAGAGATAATTTTACTGATGCTTTATGTGAACAATTAACTTTTGAATTAAGTAAAATTGATAAAGATATTATTGAAACTGTATTTATAGGTGGAGGTACGCCTAGCTGTTTATCTATAGAGCAATATAAAAAGATATTTAATACTATCAATCCTTACTTAATCAATACAAAAGAGATAACATCAGAGGCAAACCCAAACTCTGCAACAACTAAATGGCTTCAAGGTATGTATGACTTAGGGGTAAATCGTATTAGTTTTGGTGTACAAAGTTTTAATGATAAAAAGCTTGAGTTTTTGAATAGAAATCATACTTCAACTATGGCTTTTGATAGTATTGTAAATGCAAAAGCTATTGGTTTTGAGCATATTAATTGTGATATTATTTATGATACTACACTAGATACTAAAGAATTACTTTACAATGACATAGAAACTATCAAAAAACTACCTATAGACCATATAAGTGCATATAGTTTAACTCTTGAAGAGGGTACGAAGTTTTATAATAAATCAAATGTACAAGTAGAAAACATCAAACTTGCAAACTATTTGTTTGATAGCTTAACTACTCAAGGTTTTACACAATACGAAATATCAAACTTTGCACTAAACAATGATGCAAAATCAAAACACAATCTTGGATACTGGAACTATACTCAATACATAGGTTGTGGTGCTGGTGCTGTTGGTTGTATAAACAATAAAAGACTATATACTCATAAAGATATTCAAAAGTATATTAATAGCCCTACTTCTTATGCTTCAACAGAAGATTTGACACTAGAAGATATAAAAACTGAAAAAATACTTTTAGGACTTAGGTGTGAAGTTGGTATTAGTAAAGATATTTTAAATGATAAAGAGTTGAAGCAGATTGATTATTTAGAACAAACCAATAAAATAATATTTAAAGACAATACTTATTATTCTACTGATTTTATGCTAGCTGA
>CAYUNC010000163.1:0-1560 GCA_964445915.1 uncultured Arcobacter sp. | reverse complement strand
TAGACTAAGATTTAATTCCAAAAAACTCTAAAGCTAAAGTTTGGTCTTCATCATACTCATCTAGTGGGTTTTCTTTTATTTGATTGATGATGAACTGTTTTACTTGTGTTCGTACATCTTCAATATTATCTACTTCTACAAATCCATTAAATCCCATTGGGTGGTCGTTAAAAGTTAGTGTTCCCTCGCAATTTTCTTCTATAAATGAAGCAATATCTCTATATGTAATAAAATCAAAAGTAGATGAGTGCCAACCCATATCTTCAAGTAATTCATCAGAAAACAGGTCAATTCCATCATTTGGATGGTCTTGATATAAAAAATCTCCATCTTTTTTTGCTATAAGCTTTAAGAAATCATCTGGCTTTTGTATCTCATTTTTTGTCATTTTTGTACCTTAGTTAAATTTTTGTATTGTATCATTATTTTATATAGATTCTATTTTATTAATTACTTTTTGAATAATCCAATCAGGAGTAGAAGCACCAGCAGTTACACCACATAGATTCTTATTGTCAAACCATTTCATCTCAAGCTCTTGCTCATCTTCTACTAGATAACTATCTTTACAATTTTCACAAGAGATATTAAACAACTGCTTTGTATTTGATGAGTTTTTACCACCAATAACAATCATTATATCTACTTCTTGAGACAATGTTCTTGTAGCTCCTTGATTTTCAAATGTAGCATCACAAATAGTATTGAAAACTCTTACCTCTTTGTATTTTAAAATTAACCAATTTACAATATCAAGATAGTTTTCTTTCTTTTTAGTTGTTTGGGCAACAGTTGCTATTTTTTCATATTTAAAACTAATCTTTTCTAGTTCGTTAGAATTTAAAACAACATGAACATCATCTCCATAACTTTTCACCCCTTTTACTTCAGGATGTTCTTCATCTCCAAATATTACTATACTATAATCATCAGCTGACATTTTCTTTACTATTTGCTGAGGGGTCGTAACAAACGGACAAGTTGCATTTATGATTTTTGCATCTTTTTGTTTTAGTTGCTTTAGGTCATCTTTTGGAATCCCATGTGTTCTAATGATAACTGTATCATCAGTTTTAACTTCATCAAGACTATTATAAAGACCAACATTAAAATCTTCATTTAGTCTATTTATCTCTTTTTGATTATGAATTAAAGGTCCCATAGTTGCAGAGTTTGTATGCTCTTGGGCTATTTTAATAGCTCTTTTTACACCAAAACAAAATCCATAACTACTAGCTAATTTAACTTTCATAAAATTTCATCTTTTAAAATTTGTTTATTTACTTTATTTTTATCTTCTTGTTGCATAGGTATATTTTGTTTATAAATAATAGTTGTTGGTATCATAAAAGATGGTAGATGTTTTTTAAGTTCAAAAATAAGCTCATTTTTTACTAATTCATTCTTTGCAGAATATACTAAAACTATCTCCTCTTCAATATCTTCATTTTCAATTCCAAATACAGCACAAGTAGTTATATTTGGAAAGTTACTAGATACAACATTTTCAATCTCTACAGGACTAATTCTATATCCACTTGATTTTATCATATCATCTTT
>CAYUNC010000162.1:0-2742 GCA_964445915.1 uncultured Arcobacter sp. | reverse complement strand
CCAATCAATATATCTTCTCCAACCAGAAGCAAAACCTTTTTTTGTATATCTATAAGGAAGTCCTGGAACTTTATCATAAGCACCATGTAAAACTGGGTGAGTTACATCTGCCCATCTAGCAACATTTCCTATACCAATAGCAATAGCTGCAATTACAGATAGTACCCAAAACCAGAAACCACTAAATCCAGCACTTGCTTCAAATCCTGCAATAATAAAAACTAAGAAAAAACCACTAAATGTAGCAGTTCTTCCCCATCTTTCAAGTTTTAATAGGTGATCAAAATCCTCTTGAGTAGGGTCTCCTATCGTCTCTTTAATCTCATCAATGTCTTTTTGTAGTTGTTCTTGATCTACATCTTTATATTCTGCATATACGTGTGCCATTTATTTTCCTTTCTTTAAGTTTTATTATAAAATAATACTATGTATAATATAACAAATAACCTTAATATTAGGAAAATTGTATATTTTCTTTACAAAAATGTTAATGATACAATATGTAACTCCTAAGATTATAAAGTTTAATAATGCAAAGAAGTAAAAATAAGTAAATAGTTATAAAGATATAATTACCTAAATAAATATAAAACAAGGAAGTCATAAATGAATATTCATGAATACCAAGCTAAGCAACTTTTTGCAAAGTATGATGTACCAACACCAAAGGGAATCATAGCACATACAGTAGAAGAAGCTGTAGCAAATGCTAAAGAATTAGGTGGACCAATCTGGGTAGTAAAAGCACAGATACACGCAGGAGGAAGAGGACTAGGTGGAGGAGTTAAATTAGCTAAATCACTTGAAGAAGTAGAGCAGTTAGCTAATGAGATTTTAGGTATGACACTAGTAACTCACCAAACTGGACCAGAGGGTAAAGTTGTAAATAAAGTATATATAGAAGATGGTGCAGACATTAAAGATGAATTATATTTCTCAGTAGTTTTAGATAGAGCAGCAGAGATGCCAATTATTATGGCATCAACAGAGGGTGGAATGGATATTGAAACAGTAGCCGAAGAAACTCCTGAAAAGATTGTAAAAATAGCAATAGACCCAGCATTTGGATTTCAAGGTTTTCACGGAAGAGAACTTGTATTTGGATTAGGAATCACTGATAAAAAAGAGCAATCAAATATGATAAAAGTTGCTAAAAAGATATATAATCTTTATATGGAAAATGATGCAGAGATGATAGAGATAAATCCACTTATAAAAACTGGCGACGGTGAATTTATCGCTTTAGATGGAAAAATGGGATTTGATGAATCAGCACTAGGAAGACATCCAAGTATTGAAGATATGAGAGATTTAACAGAAGAAGATGCAGATGAGAGAGAAGCTAGTGAATATGGACTTTCTTATATCGCACTTGATGGTGAAATTGGTTGTATGGTAAACGGAGCAGGACTTGCAATGGGAACTATGGATACTATTAACTATATGGGTGGAACACCTGCAAACTTTCTTGATGTTGGTGGAAGTGCAAATGCACAAACAGTAGCAAAAGGATTTGAAATAATCTTAAAAAACCCAAAAGTAAAAGCAATATTTGTAAATATCTTTGGTGGAATAGTAAGATGTGATAGAATCGCAAATGGTATCTTAGAAGCTACAAAACTTGTAGATGTACATGTACCAGTAATAGTTAGATTAGACGGAACAAATGCTCCAGAAGCTGCAGTGATATTAGATCAAGCAGGTATAGCAAATGTAATTAGTGCAACAGACTTAGGTGATGGTGCTAGAAAAGCAGTTGAAGCTGCAGCAAAAGCTTAAGGAGAATATAGATGTCAATTTTAGTAAATAAAGATACAAAAGTAATAGTACAAGGTTTCACAGGTAAAGAGGGAACATTCCATGCAGAACAATGTATGGCATATGGAACAAATATCGTAGGTGGAGTTACACCAAATAAAGGTGGACAAACACACTTAGGACAACCAGTGTTTAATACAGTAAAAGAAGCTGTAAAAAATACAGGTGCAACAGTATCAATGATATTTGTACCACCAGCATTTGTATCAGATGCAGTTATGGAAGCAGCAATGGCTGGAATTACATTAGCAGTAATTATCACAGAAGGTGCACCTGTAAGAGATATGCAAGCAGCAAAAGCTTGTGCAATGAAAAATGGAATGATGACAATTGGACCAAACTGTCCAGGAATTATTACAGCTGATGAATGTAAAATAGGTATTATGCCAGGTGCAATTTTCAAAAAAGGAAATGTTGGACTTATCTCAAAGTCAGGAACACTTACTTATGAAGGTGCAAACCAAGTATGTAATGAAGGTTATGGAATTACTACAGCAGTAGGAATTGGTGGAGACCCAATAATTGGACTTTCATATAAACAACTTTTACAAATGTTTGAAGATGATAAAGAGACTGAAGCTATTGTTATGATAGGTGAAATTGGTGGAGATTTAGAGATACAAGCAGCAACTTATATCAAAGAAAACATCACTAAACCAGTAGTTGCATTTATAGCAGGTCAATCAGCACCTCCAGGAAAAAGAATGGGTCATGCAGGAGCTATTATTAGTGGAAGTGCAGGAACTGCAAAAGAGAAAATGGATGCACTTGAAGCTGTTGGAGTTAAAGTTGTAGTAAGCCCTGCTGAAATTGGTAAGGCTGTTAAAGAAGTTTTGACTAGATAGTTTTTAGTTTAGATTTTAAAAAAGGTTGCCTAGAAAATAGGTAACCTTTTTTTATGTCTTAAAATATTAGATATATTTT
>CAYUNC010000161.1:0-2769 GCA_964445915.1 uncultured Arcobacter sp. | reverse complement strand
TAGTTTAAAATAACTATCCAAATAACAGCAATATCTATTAAAACATCAGCTAAATTAAATATAGCAAAATCAAACCAACAATGCCAATAAACATAATCTACAACTCCACCATGGATGAATCTATCAAAGATATTACTAACTGCCCCTGCAAAAAGTAATGATATGGGAAAATAATATTGTTCAAATATATCTTGATTTAGATATAAATATATTATTCCACCACTTATCATTGCAATTTGAATATATTTTAAATACTCTTGAAGAAATGCAAGCATAGAGAAAGCAACACCATAGTTATAAGCCAAAATCAATGATATACATTCCCAGTGCTTAACAAAACCATCAACAAAAATGAATTTAATATATTGGTCTATTAGAAATAGTATTATTAAAATACCACTAAAAGATAATACTTTTTTTAGCATAAATTACTTTTTATTAATTTTACTAGTTTAGCCATACTAGAAGTTACAAGTTTTTTGTCTTTTCCCTCTAATAATAATCTAATTTTATTTTCAGTACCTGAATATCTTATTAAATCTCTAAGTCCTAATTTTCTAAACTCTTTTAATAGTTTATCTAGTCCTTTTATTTTTTCTAATGGTATTTTTTCTTCTATTATTAGATTTGTAAGTATTTGAGGGTATAGTTCAAAAGGATTTAAAACTTCACTAGCTTTTTTACCACTACTTAAAATCATAGCTATAACTTGTAAAGCAGAAGCTAATCCATCTCCAGTTTTAGCAACATCACTATAGATAATATGTCCACTTTGTTCACCACCAAAGTTAATATTTTCTTTTTTCATAATTTCTAAAACATACTTATCTCCAACATTTGCTCTATGTAGTTTTATATTATGTTTATTTAAATAATCTTCAAGTGCCTGATTGCTCATAACTGTAGCAACACAACCATTACCTTTAAGTAGTTTTTCATTATTTAGATAAGTTGCTATGGCACCTATAAGTTTATCTCCATCAACCACTTCACCTTTTTCATCAACCACTACAAGTCTATCAGCATCACCATCAAGTGCTATCCCAATATCTGCACGATGATTTAATACTAACTTTCCTAAAGCTTTTGGATGTAATGCTCCACAGTTTTCATTAATATTAAAACCATCAGGTTCATTATTTACAGTAATAACATCTGCACCTAATTCTTGAAAAATTGTTGGTGCAACTTTATAAGCAGCTCCATTTGCACAATCAAGTACAATTCTCATATTATTTAATGTTAGATGTCTTGGAAATGAACTTTTAATAGAAACTATATATCTCCCTATTACATCATTAATTCTTTTTGCTGTACCAATCTCTTTACCAGTTACATAAGATGACTTCAGTAAATCATCATCATAGAAAATATCTTCTATTCTCTTCTCAATTGAAGTATTTAATTTATCACCTTTACAGTTAAAAAACTTTACACCATTATCTTCAAAAGGATTATGAGAAGCACTAAGCATAATACCAGCATCACATCTCATAGATTCAGTAAGATAAGCAATAGCAGGAGTAGGCATAGGTCCAATTTGGATTACATCATATCCAACACTAGTAAATCCACTTACAAGTGCATTCTCAATCATATAACCACTTCTTCTAGTGTCTTTTCCTAACAATACTCTTTTTGTTTTAGATTTTGATGTTTGATTAAAATATATTCCTGTAGCTTGTGCAAGTTTTAGTGCTGTAATAGCATCTAAAAATTTACCAGCTTCACCTCTTACTCCATCTGTTCCAAATAGTTTATGCATAGCAATTCCTTACAGTCATCATTTATTATTTTATCTATTATTTTATCTACAATATGCTTTAAAATTAATTATAAAAAAACCCCCACAAAATGTGAGGGTTTTATCTTTTTCTTGAAGATTGAATGTAGGTTAAACTCTAGCTTCTTCTCTTCTTTGTAAATATTCCCAATCTTTATCAACAATCTTTTGTTTTTCAGCAATAATATGCTCAAACTTAGGAGTGAAAAGATGTTTAAATCTAGGTTGTGCACCTAAATAATCTCTTACAGATACAATATTTTTTGGTCTATAAGTAATATTTAATTCTCTACCATCAATGATTTCATATAATGGAAATACTAAAGAATCAGTAGCCATATCAGAAATATCAATTGTTTGGTGTGGTTGGAACTTCCATTCAGTTGTACAAGCAGACATAGCATTTATATATACTGGTCCATTTGTATCAAAACCTCTTTGGATTTTTTTAACCATATCTTTCCATTTATTTGGAGCAATTTGTGCAACATAAGGAGCACCATGTGCTGCCATAATAGACATCATATCTTTTTTATGTTGTTTTTCACCAAAAGAATCAGACCCAGCAGGAGTTGTCGTTGCACTTGCACCAATTGGTGTAGATGAACTTCTTTGTCCTCCAGTGTTTGCATATACTTCATTGTCAAGACAAACATACATCATATTATGTCCTCTTTCAAAACAACCAGAAATCCATTGGAAACCGATATCATAAGTAGCACCATCTCCACCAAAAGCAACAAATTTAGGCTCTGGCATATCTGCGTCAATCTTACCTTTGTTTCTTAATGCTTTATTTGCAGCTTCAACACCAGCAATAGCAGTAGAACTATTTTCAAATCCAATATGAATCCAAGAACAATCCCAAGAAGTATGAGGATAAACAGCAGTACAAACTTCTAAACATCCAGTAGATGCAGATACAACTAAGTTGTCATTTGTAGCATTTAAAATTTCTCTTACAATAATAGAGTGAGCACACCCTG
>CAYUNC010000160.1:0-2772 GCA_964445915.1 uncultured Arcobacter sp. | reverse complement strand
TATTATAAGAAAAAATACATAGGAAATACATAGTGAATCAAGAAATATATAAAAAATTAGTAGAAGAAGATGATGGTTTACTTACTAATAATATTGTAAAAATTATTGATAATAAATATGTATTAAATTCAAAATATAAAATTGGAAAGATAATATTAAAAAAAGATATTGCTCAATTTATAGATAAAGATATGCAAAAAATATTTATTGAATTAGATAAATTAAATGGTGCATATACAAATGATTTAGTTTTAGTACAGATGATTTTTAATCCAAGAAGTAAAACAAAAGCTAAAGTTATCAAAATAGTTGAAAGAAACAATGCTAAGATTTTGTGTTTTGTAAAAGAAAAAAAGCTTTTAAGTGTAAAAGATAGTATTGATTTAAATTGTAAAGTATCTTTAAAATCTTATAAAGATGGGGATATATTGGTTATTCAACAAGATAAGATTATAGAATCTTGGGGAAATATTGATAACCCACACTTAGATGAAAAAATATCTTTATATTTAAGAGAGCAAGATTTTAGAAGTGGTGAGTATGAAACTGATGTTAATGATGAATTTAAAATGAGCGAGCGAGTTGATTTGACTCATTTGCCATTTTGTACGATTGACCCAGTAAGTGCAAAAGACCACGATGATGCGATATATTATGACAAATATGAGCATATTTTATATGTTGCTATTGCTGATGTTAGTGCTTTTATAAAAGAGGGAAGTGAGCTTGATATTGAAGCTAGAAAACGGGCTTTTTCTATATATTTGCCAAATAAAGTAATGCCTATGATTCCATTTAGCTTGAGTGCTGGATTGTGTTCATTGAAGCCTGATGTTAAGCGATTTAGTTTTGTAGTTAAGATGGAGCTTGATACTAAAAATCTTGAAGTAGTATCGAGTGAATTTTTTGAAGCTACTATAATTTCTAAAAATAAATATTCTTATGAAGAGATAGACAATGTTTTAGAAGACCAAAATGATGGTTATGATGAGATATTAAAACTTTATTCTATTACAAAAAAGTTTAGAAAGAAAAGATTAGCTACTGGGTTTGACTTTAGGACTGAAGAGTTACGATTGAAACTTGATGAGAAAGAAAATTTAACAAATATCGTAGTTGAAACTTCTAGCCCATCTCATAAATTAGTTGAAGAGTGTATGCTTTTAGCAAATTGTCAAAGTGCTAAGAAGTTAAAAGGTTTAGGAATTTTTAGAGTTCATGAACAGCCAAGTGCTAAGGGTATCGAGAAACTTATTGAAGATATCTCTTTGTTAGGATTGAAAGTAAAATTAAAAAGTGATATTCATAAAACTATTCAAGATATTCAAACTAAAGCAAGTGCTGTCGGACTTGAAAATGAAGTTGATACTTTAATAATTCAATCACAACAACAAGCAAGATATAGTTCAAAAAAAGCAGAGCATTTTGGATTGGGTTTTGATGATTATTCACATTTTACATCGCCTATTAGAAGATATGCTGATTTAGTTTTACATCGTATTTTAAAAACTAAACAAATACCACAAGATATAGATGATATTTGTTTAGATATTAGTGATAAAGAGCGAGAAATAGCATCTTTAGTTTGGGATTTAGAAGATAGAAAATATGCAAGATGGGCAAATGAAAATATTGATTTAGAAGTTGAAGCAATTATTGTAGATGCTGTAAATGGAATCGCTAAATTAACATCTAAAATGTCTGGTGCTAGAGTTTTTTGTGAAAATTATGATGGTGAAAAGTTATTTGATAAAGTGAAAGTAAAATTTATATCAAGTGATATATTAACTAAAAAGATAGTTGTAGATATTCAGAAGATTAGTTAAAACTAATCTTTGCTGATACATTGACTAAATAAATACTGGTGGTCTTCAGGAAGTGTTTCATAAATAGCAACTGCTAAATCTCTTATCTCCCAAAGTGCTGCTTTTGTACTTCTTAGACTTAAAAAGTTTTGTAAACTTCTTGCATTTATACTCCAAGTAAGTTCAGTTTTGTAGCTTTCAGGAAGACAATATTTTGCTTTGTCATTTGATACGCCATCAACTAACATCAATCTTAAGTTTTCCAATGCAACAATAGAAGCAAAATCTACACCTAAAACATCAGTATATACAAGATATTTACCCGCTCTTACTACATGTTTATCTTTATAAACTTCATCAGGATTTGTATATGCTTTTAAAAGTTCAGCCATAGACATACCATCTGTAAAACTTGCCTCATCTTTTAACTCTTTTAAAGTATATCTAGTAGATTTTACACTAGGACTAGCAATTCGATGTCTTGCTAACTCTTGCAATAAAGCACGACTAACACCAGCTATATAAAAAGTATATGTTAAGTGTTCTAATGTAGAGCCATGTTTAAATTTATTTCCAACTCTGTTGATCAAATCTTTATCTTTTTCCCCACCATCATCACTATTATCAAAACTTTGCCAACAAGTTCTAATTGCATGTGCTGTAACTTCTAAACTAGAGTGTTGTAATAAATCTATTTTCATTATGGTTTAGCCTTAAATATTTTTTCTTTATTGTACTAAATTGTAGTTTAAATTCAAATTTATGTTATAATCTCTTATGAAAAAAGTAGAATTATTAAGCCCTGCAGGGAATTTAGAAAAGTTAAAAATAGCATTTGCTTATGGTGCAGATGCAGTTTATGGTGGTGTGAGTCATTTCTCTCTTCGTATTAGAAGTGGAAAAGAATTTACAATGGAAACTTTTAAAGAGGGTATTGATTATGCTCACAATATTGGTAAAAAAGTTT
>CAYUNC010000159.1:0-2775 GCA_964445915.1 uncultured Arcobacter sp. | reverse complement strand
GAACCGAGGATCAAGGATTTGCAATCCAATGCATTAGCCACTTTGCTATGGCTCCGTCTAAATTAAGAGTGCAATTTTATCTATATAATTATTAATACTTGATTAAAATATACACTCTTGTTTTATATTATTATAATGTTTCTAAATCATTAGAAAACTTATTTGCACAAAATGGTTCAAAGTTTGCTTTATAATGTATATAGTGGCTAGATAGCTTATGTCCATCTAGTGCTTTTTCATTTTCCCAAGACTCTACAACTATGAATTTTGTTGGTTCTTCTTTTAATTGGAATATATCATATAGTAAACACCCTACTTCTGCTTTTGATGCTTTTACCATAGTGATTAATAAATCTTTCATTTGAGTTATACACTCATCTTTTGCGATAAATGTTACTTGTTTTGTGATGTTCATACTATTCTCCTGAAGTGGTTTCACCACCATATGCAATAATTCCTCTAGTAAAGTTTGAAACTGATTTCCAACCCATATCTAACATAACATTTTGACAATAAGCACTTCTACTACCAGTTAAACAATATAAAATAGTAGCTTTATCTTTTTGGTCTTCTACTTGGTCTAATTGGTTATAAAAAGAAGTTGTAGGGATAAGGTAGTTGGTTCCTACTATTCTTTGTTGATTCCACTCCATCCATTCTCTTACATCAATAAGATTAAAATCAACCATACCTAATTCTCTAGCTTCTAGTAATGACTCTATCTCATCTCCATCAAGTTCTTTATGAGTTAAAAGAACTTCACATTCCTCTTTTGTTAATCCTCTTGAATGTGTATGAGCAGCTATTTCTGCTTCCTCTTCAATTGCATTTATTCTTGCATATTCAGGTGTACAAAAAATACCACAATGACATTTTCCCTCTTCAGGTATCTCTTTTTCTATAGCTGGTTTACAAGGACAGATTCTATTGTCAGCTTCTTTTCTTTCCTCTTTTGTTTCACCAATTACCATAAAACACGGACAAAATCTTTTATTATAAATCATTTTATTTCTAGCAAGACCCATAGTAACACCTTCATTGATGTCTTCTATTGGATTATAAGTCCAACCTAAGCTAGAACATACACTATCAGTAAATTCTTTTGTTTTTTCCATCTCAGTTTTAAATTCAACTGATTCCATATCTATTTTTATCATTATTTCTAAATCCTTTTATTTCGTGGATTATATCCTAAATTATAATAATTTATAATAAGTTTATCTCATTTTGAAGAAAGTTAAACTATAATACATTTATGAGATTAGATATATATTTAACTACAAAGTTCAAACTTCAAAGTAGAAACAAAGCACACGAACTAATTAAGTCAAAAAAAATAAAAATTGATGGTAAGATTATTACTAAACCATCATTTAATGTTCAAGAACATAATGTATGTGAAATTTTAGAAGATGAATTTTATGTAAGTCGTTCTGCTTATAAGTTAAAACACTTTTTGGACAACTTTAAAGATATAAATTTACACAATAAAAATGCTTTAGATATAGGTAGTAGTACGGGTGGTTTTACACAAATCTTACTTGAACATCAAGCCAAACATATTAGTTGTGTTGATGTTGGCTCAAATCAACTACATCAAAGTATAAAAGAAAATAAAAATATCTCAATATATGAAAATACAGATATAAGAGAGTTTGATACTACAACTAAATATGATGTTGTTACTTGTGATGTATCTTTTATTAGTATTCACAATATTTTATCTTCTATTGATACATTAGCTAAAAGTGAGATTATTATATTGTTTAAACCTCAGTTTGAAGTTGGTCGTGAAGTTAAAAGAGATAGAGCTGGTGTGGTACAAGATAAAGAGGCTATTATAAATGCTACAAATTATTTCTTAGATGAAACAGCTAAATTAAATTGGAAATTAAAACATAGACAAGAGAGTAAAGTAAAAGGGAAAAATGGAAATAGTGAAGAGTTGTTTTATTTTGTTAAGAGTGTATCTCAAGCTAATATCACAAGTATTGCTATTGGTGGTTTTGATGGTATGCACTTAGCACATCAAAAACTTTTCTCAAATCTTACATCTTGTGGGGCTATTGTTGTTGTAGAAACTCCATATGCTAATCTAACAAAGAAACATTATAGAGAAGAATATACACCCTTCCCTATTTATTATTACAACTTAGAGGATATTAAACATTATGATGCCTTAGGATTTATAGATTTATTAAAAACTTCATATCCAAAGTTAGGCAAGATTGTTGTAGGTTATGACTTTCATTTTGGTGCAAATAGAGCATATAGTACTAAAGATTTAAAAGAACTGTTTGATGGAGAAATTATAATTGTAGATGAAGTAGCATATGATAATATTCCAGTTCATTCTAAATATATAAGAGAACTTTTAAGTTCAGGAGATATTCCACAAGCAAATAAACTTTTAAATAAACCATATAAAATTACAGGTCAAATGATAAAAGGTCAAGGTCTAGGGACAAAACAATTTGTACCAACTATAAATATTTATTGTGATGATTTTTTATTACCACAAGATGGTATCTATGCTACAAAGACTATAGTTAATAATATTGAATTTAATTCTGTTAGTTTTCTTGGTCATAGAGTTACAACAGATGGTCAGTATGCTATAGAAACTCATATCGTTGAAGATGATTTTTCATTTAAAACTCAAGATATAGATGAAACAATTCAAATAAAGTTTATTGAAAAAATCAGAGATAATAAGAAGTTTGATAATTTCGATGAATTAAAACAACAAATTTTAAAAGATATTGATACTGTTTT
>CAYUNC010000158.1:0-2787 GCA_964445915.1 uncultured Arcobacter sp. | reverse complement strand
AAAATAAAAGATATTTATGATGCTAGAATTATTATGCTTTCTTTTATGGGGGCTGGATTTATTATCCCTTTTTTACTTTTTATTTTTACACCTTATGTGACATTTCATATAGATTATAGTCTTTTTATTTGGTTTTTGATTGTTATGATGGCTATTGTGTCAACTATTTCACAATGGTTTCTAACTCGTGCATATAGTATTACAAAGGCTAGTATTATTGGAGTTGTAAGTTATACTAGTATCCCTTTTGCTATTGGATTTGGTACTATGTTAGGTGATAATACACCTGATTTATATACTTTTATTGGGATTAGTTTTATTGTATTAGGTGGAATTTTAGTAGGGAAAAAATAATACTAATATAGATATACTTATATAAATAAAAAATAATATCTAAAAAAGGGCAAGTATATATGACTATAAATACAAATACTCTTTTAAATATGTTAGCCCCTAAACTTACTGAAACTACAAAAAGTACTATTGAAACCTCAAGTAAAGAAGGTAAAACAAATATTACAAACTTGCTAAAAGATGCAAATGTAAAAACTCTTTTAAATGGTTTGTTTCAAGACTTAGCAGTTGGTGATAAAAGTAAAGCAACAGTAAGTCAACTTCTACAAAATAATAAACAAATGTTTGATTTAAAAACTCTATCAAGTGATATAAAAAATATTGTTAAACATACACAAACTGACCCAAAAATGGAAAAGCAAACTACTATATTAAAACAATTTCAAATGGATATAAAAGCAGTTGATGAAAAAGCTATAAAATCTAGTATATCAAATAGTGGTATTTTCTTAGAATCAAAACTTGCAAATAAGCCAACAACATCAGTTTTGCCATATAATGTAAAAGTAGCTATCAAACAAATACAAGAGATAGAAAACCAAGTTTCAAATAGTGTAAAAGAGATAAAAACAATTATTAAAAATATTCTTTCTCCTACGGTATCTTCAGAACAACCAAAAGCCCAACTAGATACAAAAAACCAAAACCTAGCCACAAATATTACAAAAGCAATTGCTAACTTGAAAGAGTTAATTACAAATACCCCACAAGATACAAAGGCACAAGCTACTAGTATAAAAAACTTGCTTACACAAACAACACAAAATCCAAAGCTAGAGGTTCAAAATCTTGTATTAAAAGATGCAATGAAACAACTTGACAATCTTCCTACTACTAAACCACCATTAGCAAGTACAAATATAGTAAAAAATAGTATATTAAGTAGTATCAAACCAGCACTTACTGAAATAACAAAGATTCAAACTCAAGCAGAGATAAAAACTGTAGCAACAAATATAAAAGAGACTATAAAAAATCCACAAGTAGATACAAAAGTATTAAGTACAAATGTAAAAAGTCTAGCTACTTTAGTTCAGTCACAACCTAAGCAAGTGATAGTTTTAAAAGATATAGCTACAAAATTAGATAATATGCCACAAGCTAAAACAAATGTTTTGGAAACTTTAAAAGTACAAGTTGATACAATATTAAAAGCACCAGAACAAATAAAAAATCCAGTAGCAGAGATAAAAACTCTAACAACACAATTAAAAGCTTTAACAACGCTAATTCAATCAAATCCAAACTTAGCTACACAAACTGCTAATTTAAAAGATATTACTGTAAAACTAACAGCTCTTAATGAAACTCCTAACAATACAAATATACAATTAAATTCAAAGATGAAACTAGTAGAGTCATTAAAACAACCTATAGAAATAGTAAGTAAAACAGCAGAGCAAATTAAAATAAAAGCTCAAGCAATCAATACTTCAGATATAAAAAATAACAATACAGAACTAAAATCTACAATAACCCAAATCCAAACAAATCCAAAGCTAGATAAACAAACTGCTGTTTTAAAAGAATATTTAGCAAATAGTACAACTCAACAACCAAAGATACAAGCTGGGCAAAATATACAAAATAGTTTACCAAAGATACAAGCAGATATAAAAGCAACTTTATTGCAAGTTCAAGAGTATATAGATACTAAAAGTGTAGATGCTCCAAAAGAGATAAAAGCACAAGTTGATAAGGTATTGGGTCAAATAGAGTTTTATCAACTCTCATCTTATGCAAATCAATCAAATCATACTAGTTTACCATTTGATTGGGATGATATAGAAGATGCAACAGTAGAATTCAAAAGTAATACAAAGGAAAACTTCTCTTGTCATATTGGATTGAGTTTGAAAAACTATGGTGAGATAAATGCAATGTTAGTGCTTGATTTGAAAAACAATATAAACATAAATATAAGTGTTCAGCAAGAGAGTTTAAAAACAAAGATACAAGATAAACTACAAGTATTAAGACAAGGTATAAATAAAATAGGATTAAATCTACAAAGTTTAAATATACTAGATATTCAAGACCCTACAAAACAAACTTATGAAGAAAAAGCCTATGGTAAAAATAGTGGTTTAAACTTTGGATTGGATGTAAAAGCATAATGGAAAAACATACAATACAAAAAGCAACAGCACTAAAGTATAAAGTAGATAAAAATATTGCACCAGTTGTCACTGCACAAGGTTCAGGTTTATTGGCTAAAAGTATTATCGAGATTGCTAAAGAAAATGATATACCAATACGACAAGATGAAGACTTAATAAACATATTAAGTCAAATAGAATTAAATCAAGAGATACCAGAAGAATTATATAAAGCAGTTGCTGAAATATTTAGTTTTATCTACGGTGTTTCAAATGAAGAAGAATAAGTTTAAATTAAAGCAAACTTAGATACAATCCCAACTTAAATGCGTCT
>CAYUNC010000157.1:0-2789 GCA_964445915.1 uncultured Arcobacter sp. | reverse complement strand
CCATATCATCTAAATGTTCAAACTATTTTAAATACTTCATTAGCAAAATATTTTACTTGGGGTGGAGAAGTTTCTAGTATTCAAGAACAGATTAGTAATTCAATTCAAAGTGATATTAAGATGAATCTTTCAAAAGAGGAAGTTGTTGAAAAGTTAAGAAATAATTCTTATTACAATAAACAATTTAAAAAAGTTTTTAATGAAGATGTAACTTTTGAAAATATTACAAAAGCAATAGAGGCATATACTAAAACACTTTTAACTCGGGGTAGTTATGATGAGTTTTTAGATGGAAATAATGATGCTATAAGTGATGAAGCAAAAAGAGGTTTTGCAAACTTTATAAACTTTGGGTGTAAGGGATGTCATACAGGTATGGGAGTTGGTGGTGAGAACTTACAAAGATTCCCAGCAAGAAAACAAGCAAGAGTTCATGATTGGCGACCAAACTATTCACTTGAAGATAATGAAATTATTGATACAAGTTTTCCTTTTAAAAATACGGGAGGATATACTGGGAATAAAACTAGTAAACCTTTTAGAGTACCTATTTTACGGAATGTTACAAAAACATCTCCATATTTCCATAATGGAGCAGTTTTTAAAATAAGAGAGGCAGTTGATATTATGGCAAAACATCAAACTGGAAAGAATTTAACACCTAAACAACTTGATGAATTAGTTGAGTTTCTAAAAACTTTAGAAGGTGATATAGTTAATTACGGAGTTTATGATGATGAAGACAAATAGTATAAAAGTATTTATATCACTTATGTTTTTAACTGGTATTTTACAAATAGATATTTTAGCAATAGATTGGAAATATTTAACTTCTATTATGACTATTCATATAATAGGTTCTATTATAATATCACTCGTATTATTGATACCTTTTGCTAATACACATACTTTTAGTATGTTGTATATACAAAAACGGAAAAATATAGATGGATATATATTAGGTCTAATATTGTTTTTTATAATTGCAAGTGGTGTGTATCTATTTCTAATGGGTAATCGTGGAGGAGATATGATGGGAGAAATAGCTTTTTATATTCATCTCTTTGGTGGATTTATATTGTTAATCTCTCTGTTCTATCATATTAAAAAAGTAAAACAACAAGCTAATGAATTTTATAATTCTTTTGTACCATCTATTATTTTATCATTAATATTTATTTTATATCCTACAGACGGTGTAAGTAAAGATACAAATCAACTTGTATCTATTCAATATGAAGATGATGTAAAAAGATATCATAGTGAGGATTGGACAAATAGTACAAAATGCAAATCTTGTCATCCTGAAATTTTTGAACAATGGGCAGATTCAAATCATAAGAATCTAGTAAGTTCAAATCCATACTATATGGTTCAAGAAGCACTA
Organism: uncultured Arcobacter sp.; assembly: GCA_964445915.1. Classification (GTDB taxonomy): domain Bacteria; phylum Campylobacterota; class Campylobacteria; order Campylobacterales; family Arcobacteraceae; genus CAJXII01. The sequence continues at coordinate 1,402 of CAYUNC010000157.1, read as the reverse complement.
GCAGCAAAAGATATGGGTGAAGATTTTAGACAATGGTGTATGCAATGTCATAATCCAAGTGCAGTTACAACCAAACAAAAAGCAACTTCTCATGGAATGAGTGAAAATATCTTAGCACAAGAGATGTTTGATAAGGGTGCAACTATTTTACAAAATGACTTTAAAAAACATGGAAATTTCCAACTTGAAGAGGGAGTATCATGTGTAGCTTGTCATAGAATTACTAAAGCTGATGAAAAAGGCAATGGCTCTTACTCTTTAAATTTAACTAATAGAAAAAAGTATCCTTTTGAAGATAATGATTCAGGTTTAGGGGAATGGTTAGGAGAGAAGTTTATAAATTCTAAACCAAATATTCATAAGCAAAGTTATTCTGATGATTTATATAAAGATAGTAAATATTGTGCATCTTGTCATAATGAATCAGTACCAAATCATAGAAATATAAGCCCTAGTGCTGTTGGTAAGAAAATAGTATCTACATATGATGAATGGGAACAATCATCTTATAATAATCCAAATGACCCTAGTAAACATAAGAGTTGTATAGATTGTCATATGACAAATATGGCAAATGGAGAATTTGCCCCACTTAAAGGAACTTCAACAGTAGGTGGAAAAGTTAAAAAAGATATAAAAGTTCACTACTTTTCAGGTTCAAATCATTTTCTTTCAGGTCTAAAAAGTAAAGTACATGAAGATCAAACTATACAACTTTTAAAAACTTCTGCAAAACTTGATATAAGTTTTCTAAATGGAGAGTTGGAAGTTGGTGTTAAAAATGTAGGAGCTGGACATCATTTACCAACGGGTGTTGCTGATTTTAGAGAACTTTGGCTAGATGTTGAAATAAAAGATAAAAATGGAAAACTAATATTTTCAAGTGGTAAGTTAAATAAGAGTGGAGATTTAGAAAAAGAGGCTAGATTATTTCAAAAAGTTTTTGGAGATAAAGATGGTAAGCCTGTGGGATTATTATTTTGGAGATATGAAAAGCTTTTAAGTGATACTAGAATAAAAGCAGGCGAAAGAAGAATTGAAAGCTTTAAAATAAATAAGCATAATATTAATTATCCTATAAAAGTAACAGTAAAATTAAATTTTAGAGTTTATCCACAATGGATAACAACAGCAGTTCAAAAGGCATATCCTACTTTGCCAAATCCACCTGTGTTAGAATTAAATAAAATAGTAAAAGAGTTTAAATGAATAAAATAGTTTTATACTTATTTATATTAGGGTTAGCTTGTAATCTACAAGCTTCTCATATAAAATGGTATAGTAACTATGAAAAAGCATTGCTTATAGCTAAAAAAGAGAATAAGCATATGATGGTAGTTTTGCGTAAGAAAGATTGTAATGAGTGTCAGAAGATGTTTTCTGTAACCTTTAGAGACCAAGA
>CAYUNC010000156.1:0-2815 GCA_964445915.1 uncultured Arcobacter sp. | reverse complement strand
TTATGATTTGTCATGCTATTATTGAAGATACTTTATTGTTTGTGATATTTGGTGCAGATTTTACTATGGTTGTAGTTATTCGTACTGTATCAGCTATAATTATTTCATATATTTTATTTAAATTTTATGAAAAAAAACTTAAAGATAATTAGTAAAAATAATAAAAAACCTTAATTTAATTATACAAGTTGTATAATAGATAAGTTTTAACTTATAGTTAAAAATATCTATTAAAGGAATTAAATATGATTAAGAAACTTATGTTAGTTTGCCTAACAAGCATTTCGCTATTTGCAGCTACAATAGAGAAAGATGTAATATCTCTAGTGGATAAAGCAGTAGTAGCAGTAGAAAAAGATTGTAAATCTGGTATTGAAGCTATTGGTAAAAAGAATGGTGACTATCATAATGGTTCACTTTATGTATTTGGTTATGATGAAAATGTAGTAATGGTTGTTCATCCTGTTAAACCTCACCTTATAGGTAGAAGTTACAAAGGTAAACCAGATGTTAGAGGTAAAAAGTTTAGAGATGAAATAGTTTCAAAAGCACTAAGTGGTGGTGGTTGGACTACATATACATATCAAAAACCTAAAACAAAAGGTATGCATAATAAAAAATCTTACAGTAAAATAGCTAAGTGTGGAGATAAAACATATATTTTAGCTGCTGGTATGTACGACAAATAATCTAAAGGTAGTAGTATGAATATTAAAAATAAATTTCTTCTTCTTATATTTATATATATTCTTACTACTGCAATATCTCAAGTTAGGTCATATATTCAAGTTTCAAAGTTTGAAGATTCACTAGATAAAATCTATAATGTCAATGTTAAAAAAATGGAAATACTATTTGATATTAATCAAAATGTATTATATTCAGATAGAATTCTTGGACAATTAAGTAACTATGCCACAATGGGCGAAGAACCAGACTTTATAAACAAGGAAGGTAATAAGGGATTAAAGAGTTTCAACAAAGCTATGGATGGTTTATTTAAAATAGTAGATAAAAAATCAACTATAAAAATTAACTCTAATGAATATAAAAAACTATACAAAAAACTAATCGCAACAGCTGCTCTTGGCGATAGTTATACTTGTATAGAGTTATATCCAGCAACCAATAAACTCATAAAACAAATTGTAAAAGTTATAAAAGACCAAACAATTAAACAATCAAATGAAACTAAAATAAGCTATAGTGATACTATAAAATATATTGAAAAAGTAAAATCTATTTCATTTTTAATATCTTTTATAATGTTGTTTATTGTTTTATTTTTATTACTTCAGTTAAGTAGTGGAGTTACAAAAGGTATTAAATCTATTGATGATGGATTAGAGTCATTTTTTACATATCTCTCTATGCAAGATGGAGATATAAAGCTTATAGAAGTAAAAAATAATGATGAAATAGGAAAAATGGCAAAAGCTATAAATCTAAATATCAAGAAAGCTCAACACTCAGTAGAAGAAGATAAAGCTTTAATCATAGATGTAACAAGAATCCTAGAAGAGATGAATAATGGACACTTAGATAAAAGAGTTGAAATGGATTCAGATAATCCTATTTTTTCAGACTTAAAAGAGATAATAAATGAGATGCTCGATAAGATGGAAAAAGAGATAGGAAAGGATTTAAATAAGATTAATGACCTTTTTGAAAAACTATCAAAAATGGAATTTGGTAGTACTATCCAAAATCCAACAGGTGCAATAGAAAAGATTGCAAATGATATATCTATTCAAACAAATAGAACAATTCTTGATGTTTCTAGTATATTAAAAGAAATATCTAAAGGTCATTTATCTGCTAGAATATCTCAAGAATATAATGGAGATTTTAAATCTATTAAAGAATCTATAAATGAAATTGCTGATGAACTTCAAATGTTATTTGGTGAAACAGGACGAGCCTTAGAAAAGTTATCAAACGGAGAACTTTCTATTAAATTAACTGGTGATTATGATGGAGATTATGAGATTATTAAGAGATCGCTAAACTCTTTATCTTTAAAGTTAGAAGCTACTATTGGAAAAGTTAATAGTTCTGTATTAGATATTGCAAATGCAAGTTATCAGGTTAATACAACAGCAGAGGGATTAAAGACTAGTGCTTTTAATCAATCATCAAATATTGGACAAACATTCAACGCAGTAGAACAAATTACTATTTCTAGCAATAAAACAGCTGATATTACTAAGCAAACAAATAAAAAAGTAGTTTCTGTTACAACACTTGCACAAAATGGTAAAGAGGCTGTTAATCAAACTTTATTAGCAATACAATCAATCGCAAATAAAATTGTTATGATAGAAGAGATAGCATCACAAACAAATCTTTTAGCACTAAATGCAGCAATTGAATCTGCACGAGCAGGAGAAGTAGGTAAGGGATTTGCTGTTGTTGCTCAAGAAATACGAAAACTAGCAGTTAAATCTCAAGAAACAGCAGAAGAGATTGGTACAGAAGCAAAAGAGTCTGTGGATATTGCTGAAAATGCAGAGTCTTTAATTACAAATATTCTTCCAGATATTACAGATATAGCAAACTCAATTAAAAATATAGATACAGCATCATCAGAACAAAATGAAGAGATGACTAATATTGGAAAAACGATGAAATTACTAGATAGTGGAACCAAAGACAATACCTTGGTATCAGAGGATTTAGCAAAGACAAGTGAGCAAATGACAAAACAAACAAAAGAATTAAAAAATATGATGAAGTTTTTTGTACTTGATATAAAAAGTAACAAGATATAAGATTATGCTTAAATTTAATCTAACTTTAAGCAAAGTACAATCAA
>CAYUNC010000155.1:0-2821 GCA_964445915.1 uncultured Arcobacter sp. | reverse complement strand
CTTCATCTATAGCATAGTAAAGCATCTCTTTTCCAGAAATTTTATGTAAAACTTTTGGTGTTTTTGATTTCATTCGAGTACCTTGACCCGCTGCTAAAATAATTACTGAAATATCACTCATAAATAACTCTTTCTTTTAATATAATGTGATTATATCCAATTAGTGTTTAATATCTTTTTCTACGATTTCTCGAACCACTTCTACTATTAGTATCCTCATCTTTATTATGAGTATTTGTCTTCGTACTAGCAGAATTATTTCTTCCTCTTCTAGGAGCTCGTTCGCCATCTTTTCTTTTATAATTATCTCTTTTACCATTACGATTATGATGAGGAGTCTCTTTTCTCTCAAAACTTATCTTTCTTGATTTTAAAGTATTTTCACAATATTGATTTACTTCTACTCTGCTATTTGTTGCTTTTTGTGCATCTGGAAATAGTGTAGGAAACTTATAAGCTATCCATAGATATAAACTTATCTTTTTAACTTCATCTTCTGCTCTTAACAAATCCTGCTGAGTTCGTGCTACTTTGTGGATATTTACAGAACATTTATAATGTACTGTATTTTGATTGATAATAGAATTGATATAAAAATAATAAGCACTTCGTATTAGTGGAGATTTCAAACTAATAGGTGCTTGACTCAATAGATATTTATCTTCAAGTTTCATATCGTGTTTTGTATCCAAATCTTTTGACAACTCAATCATCGAACTTAAATTTACAGCTTTAAAAGGACCATCAAATTTCATATGCTTTGAGAAGTAATTTAATATTTGAGTTAAGTTTTTTGTTTTTAAGTGAGTTGATAACTCTTCTATTTGAACACCAGTAGCTTTTACTATAAATGGTGGCTTGATAGTACGAAGTGGTGCTTTAAATTCAACAGCAATATGCTCTAAAACTTTTTTACTAGTGGCTCCCACATATCCTTGCTCATGGTGACCATATCTTCCAGCACGACCAGCAATTTGTGTAATCTCATTTGAGATAAGTTTTCTTTGACTTATCCCATCATATTTTTCATCAGTTGTAAAAAGTATATATTTAATAGGTAGATTTAACCCCATAGCAATAGCATCAGTAGCTACTAGTATATCAGTCTCTCCACTTCTAAATCGTCTAGCTTCATCTTGTCTAACTTCAGGAGATAAATTTCCGTACAATACAGAAACCTTATGATACTTAGAAAGTTTAGATTTTATTTTTAAAACTTCAGCACGACTAAAAGCAATAAGTGCTGTTCCACTTTCAATATCTCGTAAATTTACAGCTTTTTTCATAACTTCAAGTGGATTTTTTCTTTGAAATTTTACAATCTCTAAATCTTCACCCAAATAAGTTGCTATTTTTTTAACAGCATCAAGAGCATTTACACTTCCTGTCATGATAACTTTTCTCGCTGGCGAACCTACAATAGCATTTACCCAAGCCCAACCACGGTCAGGGTCTGCTAACATTTGAACTTCATCTATCACACATACATCAACATCAAGATTGAAATCAATCATCTCAATAGTACTACAAATATGCCCAGCATCCTCATCAAACTTTTCCTCTTCACCAGTTACTAGTGATACAGGTACATTTTGCTCTTTTAAAGTTTCATAGTTTTCCAATGCCAATAGTCGCAATGGAGCTAAATAAGTACCACAATCAGCACTTTTAAGCTCTTCCATAGCTCTATATGTTTTTCCACTATTTGTAGGTCCTACATGAAAGCATAGCTTTCTATTTAAACTTCGTGCCACGGGATATAGTTCTTTTAAATCACAATTTAGTAAATTATTTAGTTGTTCTTGTAAGGTTGAATTAATCATTTGGTATAATATCGAAATTATTAAAAAACAAGGTTATAAATGAACTGTGAATATTTTGGAACATGTGGAAGTTGTACTTTAGGGCATATGAATTATGAAGAACAATTAGATTTTAAATTACAAAGAGAAAAAAATAGATTTGTTAATATCTGGGATAAAGATATTGATGTTGTTAAAAGTGAAGATGGAAATTTTAGAAATCGTGCTGAATTTAGAGTATTTCACAAAATGGGAAAACTTGACTATGCTATGACTACAGTAGATAAAAAATTATTTACTTTGACTTCTTGTAGTATGGTAAGTCCTTCTATTGATAAAAGTATGAAAGTTTTACTTAATGAAGTTACTGATAATGAATTATTAAGTCAGAAGTTTTTTGCTGTTGAATTTCTAACTTCAACTATTGGCGATGTGCTTATAACAATGATTTATCATAAAAAACTAGATGAAACTTGGAATGTGGAAGCTAAACAATTACAAGAAAAACTTGGTATTAAAATTATAGGTCGTAGTCGTGGGCAAAAAGTTATCTTAACTGATGATGTTATAAATGAAAAACTAACTATAAAAGATAATACTTTTGCTATTCAATATAAAGAGGGTGGTTTTACTCAGCCAAATCAAAAAGTAAATATACAGATGATTGAATGGGTGCTTGATAATATTGAGACCAAAGATGATTTATGTGAGCTATATTGTGGTGGTGGAAACTTTACATTGCCATTAAGTAAAGAGTTTAACAAAGTATTAGCAACAGAAATTAGTAAGACATCTATAAAAAGTGCAAAGATAAATTGTGAATTAAATGATATAACAAATATTAAATTTATTCGTATGAGTAGCGAAGAGTTTGTTGAAGCTAGAGCAGGGGTGAGAGAATTTAGACGGATGAAACAAGAAGATGTAGTACTTGAAGATTATAACTTCAGTACAATCTTTGTTGACCCTCCAAGAGCAGGACTTGATGATACTACTAGAAATCTTTGTAAAGAGTTTGA
>CAYUNC010000154.1:0-2958 GCA_964445915.1 uncultured Arcobacter sp. | reverse complement strand
ATTAACTATACAACAATGAAAAATCCAAAAACTCATACTGAAAAGTTTGAAGTAACAAAATATAGTCCAAGATTAAGAAAACATACACTTCATAAAGAAGTTAAGTTAAAGTCTTAATCTTAGAAACAAAATAATTGAACATTAGGATTTATTCCTGATGTTTAATTTTTGTAGGCCAATAGCTCCAATGGTAGAGCACTGGATTCCAAATCCAGGTGTTGGGGGTTCGAGTCCCTCTTGGCCTGCCACTTAATTGTGAAAAACTAAAAGTAAAAATTGTTTTATTTTTAAGTTTTCATAAATAAATAACAAGGTATTAATAATGGGTAAATTAGGTTTTTTTTATAGACAAGCAAAAGATGAATTACATAAAGTAATTTTCCCTATTAAAGAACAAGTAAGAAGTGCATACATTTCTGTATTTGTTGTTGTTACAGTGATCTCATTGTTTTTAGCTCTTATTGACGCAATTATGTCAGTAAGTTTATCATCTATAATAAATTAGGAAATATAATGGCACATAATTGGTACGCAATACAAACACACTCAGGAAGTGAATTAACTATTAAAAACGCATTAGATAAATTATCTAATGAGATGGAAGATGGTAGAATTGAACAAGTTTTAGTTCCAACAGAAGATTTAATTGAGATTAAAAAAGGTGAAAAGATAATTATCGAAAGACCTTTATATTCTGCATATGTTTTTGCAAAAATTGATTTAGATACAGCACTTTGGCATGCTATTCAGTCTATGCCAAAAGTTGGAAGATTTATTGGTGAATCAAAGAAACCAACTCCTTTATCAGATAAAGATGTACAACAAATCTTAGATAAAGTAGCTAAAAGAGAAGCACCTAAACCAAAAGTTTCATTCGAAGAGGGTGAGATGGTTAGAATCAAAGATGGTTCATTTGCTAACTTTAATGGACTAGTTGAGAACTTTGATTTAACAGCAGGAATGTTAACATTAAATGTTGTAATTTTTGGACGAAATACTCCAGTAGAGATATCTTACACACAAGTAGAAAGAGTAGTTTAGGTAAACTAAAAGTGTTAAGTGCTAAATATTAAGTTATATATTAATATTTAGCACTTAACATGATATGTTAAAAAAGATTATGTTGATTTTTAAACTTTAAAAATTTAACACTGAAAATAAGGAAAGAAAATGGCAAAAAAAGTAGAAGGTGTATTAAAACTTCAAATACCAGCAGGGGCGGCTAACCCATCACCACCTGTTGGACCAGCTCTTGGTCAAAGAGGGATTAATATCATGGAATTCTGTAAAGCATTCAATGAAAAAACAAAAGATAAAGCTGGATTTAAAATTCCAGTTGAGATTTCAGTTTATTCTGATAAAAGTTTTACATTTGTAACTAAACAACCACCAATGGCTGATTTAATTATGAAAGTAGCTGGAATTAAAAAAGGTAGTGATAATCCACTTAAAAATAAAATAGCAAAATTAACTAAAGAGCAAGTAATGACTGTAGTTGAACAAAAAATTGCTGATTTAAATACTAATGATGTAGATCAAGCAGCTAAGATTGTTGCTGGTTCTTGTAGAAGTATGGGAATTGAAGTAGAATAAGTCTATTTCAAATACAAGTCTTTACCACTAGACTTTAAAAATAAAGTTGGTAGCAACTTGAAAGAGTTATCTCTTTCAAAGAAAAACAAAAATATTATAAATTGCGGAGAAAAAAATGGCGAAAGTTTCAAAAAGATATAAAGCTTTATTAGAAAAAGTAGATAGTTTAAAAGAATATTCTTTAGTAGATGCAGTAGCATTACTTAAAGATTTAAAATCAGCGAAGTTTGATGAGAGTATTGATATTGCATTAAATTTAAATGTAGATCCAAGACATGCTGATCAAATGATTAGAGGTGCAATTGTACTTCCATCAGGAACTGGTAAAACTGTTAGAGTTGCTGTTATGGCAAAGGGAACAAAGATGGACGAAGCTAAAGCAGCTGGTGCAGATATTGTTGGAAATGATGATTTAGTTGAATCAATTCAAGCTGGTAACATTGATTTTGATGTTCTTGTAGCTACTCCTGATACAATGGGTCTTATCGGTAAAATCGGTAGAATCTTAGGACCAAAAGGTTTAATGCCTAATCCTAAAACTGGTACAGTAACTATGGATGTTACAAAAGCAGTTACAGAAGCTAAAGGTGGAAAAGTTGCATATAGAGTTGATAAAAAAGGTAATATTCACGCAGGAATTGGTAAAGCATCATTTTCAGCTGAAGAAATACTTGCAAATGTTAATACTATAATGGCTTCTATTAATAAACAAAAACCAGCATCTGCTAAAGGTAGATTTATTAATACATCAGCATTATCATTAACAATGAGTCCTTCTATTAAAGTAAGTACTCAAGAGATGATTGATATTAAATAAGCTTTTTTAAAAGCTTTATCTTAAAACTAAAGACAGTAAGTTAGAGTTGGTATTTTATATCAACTCTTTTAAATCTTACCGAAGTTGGATGTTTGGAAGGAGAAAAAAATGACTAAATTACAAAAAAATGAAATTGTTGAAGCTTTAACTGCAGAGTTTAAGACTTCTGGTGCACTTATTGTTGCGGACTATAGAGGTTCTTCTCATAAAGCACTTGAAGCATTAAGAGAATCTGCTAGAGAAGCTGAAGCAAAAGTTCAAGTTGCTAAGAATTCATTAGTTAGTATTGCACTTAAAAATGCAGGACTTCCTGAGTTAGAATTAACTGGAACTAGTATATTTATTTGGGCTGAAGACCAAATTTCTGCTTGTAAAGTATCTGACAAATTTGCATCTGCAAATAAAGAAACTTTCAGTATCAAAACTGGAATTATTGAAGGAAAAGTTGCTGATCTTGCAACTATTAACGCCTTTGCTAAATTACCTGGTAGAGATGAACTTCTTGGTATGCTTGCAGCTACTTGGATGGCTCCTGTTGCTAACTTTAC
>CAYUNC010000153.1:0-2971 GCA_964445915.1 uncultured Arcobacter sp. | reverse complement strand
CTTTGGCAATTCCAGCTCTCTCTAAAATTTTCGCACCTCTAACGTGAGGATAAAACGCAGCTTCTTCAAACTCAATCTCATCAAACCCTGTCTCTACTATTTTATTGTCTAAATCAATATTTAGAATAGTAGTATTAGGTAGATACTCTAGGTAATCACTATAAAGCTCATCAAAAGCCGACTGAAAGCCATCTTTTTTTATTGTTATAGCATTGTTTTCATCTAAGAGTATAACTTTACCTTTGATGTTATTTTGTTTAAAATAATCTGCGATTATACAAGCTCTCTCGTATGGTGCAGGAAGACATCTATAGTTTCCACTTGGTACTGTTAAGATGAAATTACCACCCTTAAAGTTAAGAATCTTATTGCGTAGAGTAATATGTTCAGATCCAGGGATGAAACCTGCAGGGTACTCTTGTCTAAGTCTTGTTTCAAATGCTATATCTTTTGTCCACCGTGAGTAATCATAATCAATACCCGGTGCAAAAACTAGGTAGTCAAAAGTAATATCACCATCACTGGTCTTTAAAATACGATTTTCTTTATCAAGTCCGGTTGCAGTTGCATGAAAGTAGGTGTAGTTATTTTCTCTTGCAGCTTGAAGATAGTCATGAGTTAAATACTCCAGATCTATCTTATCAACTAGCCATAAGTTACTCATAGGGCAGGATACAAATTCATGTCTCTGCTCAACTAAGATTACATCCGTATTTGGAGCAAATATTTTAGTGTATTTCGCAATAGATAGTCCAGACCATCCACCACCCACGACAACTACTCTTGGATTATTAGAATCTGCAATTGGAGCTTTGTAATCAGTTGAATTTGTTTCTTGGATAGAGTCTGTATTTGGTTGTGGGTTATTTGTATTAGAACATCCTGCGACAGCTGTTGCTGCAACAGCTAATCCCGAAAGTTGTATCGCTTTTCTTCTTGATATAGCCATTGGGTACTCCTGTTTAATATATTATTCTATTGTTTCGTTAATTACTTCTACCATTATATTTTCTGCATCTACAAGTACTTTTACAGATGGTTTATCATCAATAGCTAATGAGCTAATCCAGTTGTATACTGATGGATAAGCCATCTGTATTGTGTTTGAACCTTTTTCTTTGTACATATAAACAGTACAAGGAGCAAAAGCACCAGCTTCTGGATGCTTTTTGGATACTTCGAAAATAACTGGAAGTTTACAAATAGAGTATGCATCAAAAAAGTCATATTTCTTATATCCAGCCTCTATAAACTCTTCTCCAAGTCTATTAAATCCAGCAATTACAAAACCAACAGTTTCCAATGAACTTTCTAGCTCTTCTTGTATTCCTTCTAGCTCTTCTTCTATTCCTTCAGGAGTTGTATCTTCTGCTTCCATCTCTATAAGAAATGAAGTTATTAGCTGACCCTTGTTTTTTGCCTCGTATGCTGTTTTTTCGAAATGACCGTTTGGAAGAGCTTTAGTAAGTGTATCTCTAATTAGTTTACTATACGCTATCATATACTCATTCTCAGCTGATATACCAGTAACCTTTGACATACCTTCTAGGGATATAGATGAAATAGAGATATCATTTGAACCTTTTTTTGTGTAAAATGACATACTTAAAGGTGTAAACAGTGCAGCTTTTGGAGATAATTTAATTAACTCTAAAACTAGATCTTTTTTATAAAGAGTAAAAAGATGATACATTTTGTGGTTTGTTTTTTGAAACTTTCCTTTAAATGCTACATTCATATCATTATGCCCAGATATTTTAAACCCTGCATCTGCAAAAGCTTTTTCAATTGTAGCCCCAGTAATGTCACCTTTTGAGTTGTCAGTTGTATATATCTGTATATCTTGTGCATTTGCACTAATACCACTTGCTAGTAAAAATACTAGGATTAAATTTTTTATCGATTTCATGCTTGTCCCTTTTTTAAATGAAAATTTTCTATTTATTTAGAAGATAAATATTATCACCTTTATTGATAATTCCACTACTAATGACTTTTGCAAATATACCTCTATCATCTTTAAGTAATTTTGGTAATTTTGAGTCTACTTTTGTTAAACTCTTACAAAGTGTACAATTTTGAGAAATTTCTAACTCCATATTGTTAATTATAAGTTTCGCTCCAGGTTTTAAATGGTAAGGATTATAATCTATAAGTAGATTTTCTCCCAATGCACTATACGGTGCATTTATACCATGACTTGTAGCTAATTTGTAACTTTCAAGTGAGGTTATAAGTACTGATCTTTGTATATCTTTATCATAATATTTATCTTCTACAACGCCCTTCTGATCAAGGGTTAATTCTGTGGTGTTTACTCTACCATCATTAGTGGAGTAAAACAGTTCTAGTATTTTTCCGACTTTAACTAATGACATAATAGTATTGCTCACCTTATTTAAAATATATATCTAATAAAAAGATTTTTATTGATTTTATGTGCTATCTTCACATTATGCGGTTAGTATGTAGATAGTCTGATGCAGTAGAAATAACCGTAGTTATATCTACTTTAATGCTATCAGTTATAAAAGAATTTTAATAATCTAAATTTAGACTATTCTTCATCTTCGTCGTCGTCTTCATCTTCGTCTTCATCACCCTCATACATCTCCAGCTCTTCATAAGATCTAAAAACATTACCCGGACTTAGAAGATAATATAACTCTTTATCTCTAAATTCTTCAAGAGTTACATATTTTGTAATATAGTCAGGATCAACTTCTTCTTCTATACCTTCTAGTACTCTATCTTTTAAAAGAGTAAAGTATTGAACACACTCATCAGCAGCAGATTGATCTGTAATAAAACCATGTCCTGGAACTAAATGATTCCAATCTCTAGCTTGAATAGCTTTAAGTGCGTCTAGTTGACCGATAACAATACCATCACGATTTGATGTTACTCTACCGTTCATTACAACATCTGCAACTAGGACAACTTTATCATCCGGTAGATATAAAAACCAATC
>CAYUNC010000152.1:0-2978 GCA_964445915.1 uncultured Arcobacter sp. | reverse complement strand
AAATCTTTCCGTGCTATATCATCTTGGATTGATTGTTCATATATGTCATTTATCTTTTTATTGTATTGGTCATATGGGAAAAAAGGAAATTGTAGAGTCCAAGCATTTTTTATTCTTTGTTTTGTAACACTATCTCTTGACCACTCTTTGAAAAAGCTAAATATTCCAAATAGCCAAGCAGTAAAAAATACAGCTACTATTATAGAAGCATGACAATCCAAAAGACTAAATAATGAATGAGTAATCAAAGCAACAGGGATAATAAGTAAATGTGCTAAAGTGATAAACACAACATAAGCTCGACCAAGTCTTAGTCTAAATCCTAATATTGTACCGTCCAATTTCATACCTTCATTGAAAAGCTGATTTGCTTCAAGTAGAGTATGGAACTTTACTGGTTGTTTTGATATGTTGTATATATATGATATTATTTTTGTTTTTAAGTTTTCAAACATTTTAAGCCTTTGGTTCTTGTTTAATCAATCCAGCCTCAACTAAAAATGGGCTATGTATAAAATCTAATTTTTTTATTCTATCATATTTTGCATAACTAAGATATAAAATATCTTTTGCACGAGTTACTGCAACATAAAAAAGTCGTCGCTCCTCTTCCAAACTTCCACCTTTACTCATAAGTGTTCGATTTGGAAATCTTCCGTCCATCAAATCACAAATATAAACTTCAGTAAATTCAAGACCTTTACTCGCATGAACAGATAGTAAGTTTACCCCACCACCTTCACTAAGTTCTCCACCACCTAAAATCATAGCATTTATAAAGTTTTTTATATTTTTATGTTTAATAGAAAGTTGCTTTAGAGTTTCTACTCTTCTTTTAGATTTTGATAAGGCACTATCTTTTATGCTACTATTTATAGTACCATCTTTTTGTTTGGCTCTTCTATCACAAAGCATATCAATAATAGTAACAAAAAATTGGCTACTTTGTATATGTTTTAGTGCATTTAGTGGATTGTTTATCCTTTTTAACTCTTTTAATATAAGATAAAAATCAAATAAAAACTTAGCCCCATCTATATTTAACTTTGGATGCTTTAATATAGCATTTCCTAGAAAGTTTTCTCTATCAGTTGGATGTTCAAGTCCAATATCTTTAAATCTAGCAACCGAACCCATCTCAATAAAATCATCAAACAATCCTAACTGTTCGTTTTTTATCCTATCACTTTTGTATGGATTTTTTATATCTTCCTTTGGATTGAAAAGTCCATCTATGATATTTCCATTTCCAAGTTTCATCAAAGCATCAAATATATCTTTTGCAATAGCTTTTCCTATCCCTTTTCCATATTCTACAAGATGAATAAATGCCATCATATCATTTGAATTTATTACTAAAGTTAGCATATCAAGTAGGGCTTTTATCTCCATAGCATCAAAAAAACTATGACCACCTTTTCTTTTACAAGGTATTTGAAAGTCCCGTAAGTTTGCTTCTATACCATCTGCACTAGAATTGTTTCTATATATAATAGCTATTTGTTCTTGTGGTGTTTTTGATTTTGCAATGTTTGTAGCTATATGTTCATACTGACCATAAAGTTCATCAAATGCTAAAAGTTGTGGTAGATGTAAATGTTCTGTTCTCATTACATCTAGCTTTTTTTCATATATTCTTTCATTGTGCTCTATTACTTTTGATGCTAACTGTAAGATTGGTTTAGTTGAACGATAGTTTTTTGTAAGTGTAAATATTTTTGTATTATTGTATCGTACATCATAAGATGAGATGATACTTATATCACTACCATTAAATCCATAAATACTTTGATCATAATCCCCAACACAAAATAAACTTTTAGGTTTAAATCCATCTAAAAGTTTACCTTGAAGTGGATTGGTATCTTGATATTCATCAACTAATATCTCTATAAAATCAAAGTTATTTTTAGTTTGGGCATCAATCATTGTCAATAATAAATCATCAAAATTTACATAGCCATATTTAGTCTTCAAAGAATTAAACTCATCAATAACATCTTCATATATATCAGTATAATGCCCTTGTGCTTCCATCTTTTGTGTTAACCAAACGGCAAATGTTTCATCATAGTGACTATTTAGATAAAGTGAATACATATCATATAAATACCCACCATCATAAGGTTTAGCATCTTCGTGGATATTTATAAATATTCGTTTTTCATATACTGATTTAAATAAAGTTTTTAGTTCATTTGGTTGTTTTAGAGTGATATTGTAGTTTAGTTTTTTTAATAGTTTATAACTTACACTATGAAAAGTACCTGCAACAATACGGCTTGCAAGTTCTTTATCAAAAAACGAAGCTACACGACCAATCATCTCTGCTGATGCTTTGTTTGTAAATGTTAGAAGCAATATTTGCTCTGGTTTTATGCCACTATTTATAAGATGTCCAATACGACCAACTATTGTAGAAGTTTTTCCTGTACCTGCACTTGCAATCGTAAGATTATATCCTGAACTTGCAGTTGCTGAATTGTATTGTTCTTGATTTAGATTTGTTAATGGCATTAGGCATTGTAACATTTGTAATTAAATATAGACTTAACCTTAAATTAATCTAAATAGTTATACAATCTGTATAAATTTTTACCAAAAAAGGTTGATTATGCGAATTTTAGTTTCATTTAGTATTATAATATTATTTTTTAGTGGGTGTTCTACTTCAAAATATATCCCATTTAGTGGACACTCTGATAAGCCACAAACTTATGAAGAATACAAGGCAAAAGTACTTGAAGAAACAAGAGATGGTGACTATAATAAACCTTATGCAAATACAGATGGAATCTACCAAAACTTAAATGGTGCAATTTTAGCAATAGCTGACCAACTTTTAACATCAAATGTTAAAAAACAAGCAAATACAAGAATAGTATTAACATCACTTGTACAACTATCAGAATTTAACAAAACTACATCTTTTGGAAGAATAGTAAGTGAAAGTTTATTTAATGAACTTCATATTAGAA
>CAYUNC010000151.1:0-2996 GCA_964445915.1 uncultured Arcobacter sp. | reverse complement strand
TACTGAAATTAAAAACAATGATTTAGTTAAAGAGCATTATCTAGGTGATGATTTTGATTTTTAAAATAGACCAATATATCACTAGAAGATTAATCGTAAACTGAATCCATATCTAACTCATCAACTTCTACTGCATTAATATGCTCTAATGATTTTGGGTCAATTTCTGATGATGTTAAATCATAATTGGCTCCAGAATAAAAAGTTTGTTCTTTTGCAAACTTCTTCTCCATAGCCATATCTTTTTTTAGTTGTGCCTCTATTCTAAGTTTTTTTTGAACTTTAGTTTCAGTACCTGCAAATATTAAAGAGCTCAAGAAAGTAGTTATTATTAGTATTTTTATCATAAATTTATCCTCTATTAGTGTAATAAAGAATTATATCAAATTTTATAATAAAACTAGCTAATATAAGCTAACTAAATCATAATCATAAGAAAATATTATATTTATCTAAGATAAGTAACTATAGACATAACAAAAAGTACAACAGCAATAGTTACAAATACTTCTTTGATTTTTAAAGTAGGATTTAGTATCCCACAGTAAGGACATCTTCCAATCCCTACTTTTATAGTTGCTTTACAATTTCTACAATCTTGAGTTTCAACTTCTTCCATAACTACTTAATATCGTTGAAGTCACTAGGTAGTGGTGGATTTGTACTAAAAACTTTTGCCAAGGCTTCTGGCATTCTATATGTTAATTTTGCTCCATCTAATGGGTGAAGAAATTGTAAGTTTTCAATAGCATAAGGTGCTTGTGTACTTTTTCTAAACATAAAAGCAACTTTCTTTTGCATCTGTACTGCTTTGTCATAAATACTTTTTGCATAACTATGAATATTTACAAATTCATTTTGATTTATCTTATGACCCCATGCAAAAAATACAAACTTACCATTTAAAGTTAAATTATTTACATCTATATAGTTAGCTTCTTTTTGGAACTTTGTAAATTGGCTTGTATTTAGCTTCTCTGTATCGTCGTTTAAAGAGACTAATATAGTTGATACATCAATCTTTTTAATATTTAAATTGAAAAGTGTTCGTATCTGTATCAATTGCCCCTCATATTCTTTAATACTAGCTCTAAACATAGCTATCTCTTTTTCAATACTAATATTATAAAATCCTCTATCAAAATCAAAGTCTTGACTTCTTAGAGTCTTTTGATTGTCGTATCCAAGAGGATAGTAGTAAGGATTGTACATAAAAATAGTACCTGCTATATTTTTCTTTTTTAACTTTTGATTTTTTATAAGTTGTTCAAACTCTTCTATTGATAGCTCTTCTTCATCTTTGTTGAAATATAAATAACTCTCAACTAAAAACTCTTCCTCAAAATGTGTTTCATATTTTCCAAAACATTGCATCATAATCTAATCCTTTCTAAAAACACGACCAGTATCTCTCTTAGTCGTTTTCTTTGTTTTAGCGCCACTTCTTTGCGAATTAACACCTTTAACTCTTTTCTTATCTAACTTACCTTTTTTAGCACTCAAAGATTTCTTTTTTTGTTGTCTTTGTCTAGGCTGTCTATCTTTTAACTCAAAATCATCTTCAACAACTCTTTTCATACTTAATTTTAAGTGTCGCTCTATCTTTGTAAAATCATTATAATCTTTCACAGTTAATAATGTCAATACATCACCTTTTTGATTTGCTCGTCCAGTTCGCCCTACTCTATGTGTAAATTCATCTGTACTATCAGGTAATTCATAATTTATCACCATAGGTAAAAGTTCTATATCAATACCTCTAGCAGCAATATCAGTTGCAACTAAAACTTGAGCCTTATTTGCTCTAAAAGATTTTAAATTTTTTGTTCTATCTTTATATTCTAAATTTCCATGAATGGCAACAGCTTCTATATCTTTAGATACCAAATAAGCTACTACTGTATCTGCTGTATCTTTCATATTTGTAAAAACCAAAATTTGCTTTGTTTTATTTTTCATTATAATATGTGCCAAAAGCTCTTCTTTTCTTTTTGCATCTACTTTATAAGCCAAATGTGATATTAGATTAACTACATCTCTTCTTTGTGATACTTCTATAGTTACTGGGTTTTGTAAAAACTCTTTTCCAAGTTTTTTAATATTTTGTGAGATTGTTGCTGAAAACATCATAATTTGTCTTTGCTTTGAACAATTAGAAAATAAAAATTCAATCTCTTTTAAAAATCCCATCTCAAGCATCGTATCAGCTTCATCAAGCACAAGCATATTGATACTAGAGATATCAATACTATCTTCTTCAATAAATGCTTTCAATCGCCCAGGAGTAGCTACAATAATATCTATACCTGTATCTAGCTTCTTTAGTTGAGATGCTTTTGTGATACCACCTTGAACCTTTGTATGTCTTAACTCTAAATATTTTCCATATACTGAAACCCATTTTGATATTTGATCAACTAATTCTCTTGTAGGAACTAAAATCAATCCTCTTAAAGTTCTACTGTTTGGATTATAACTTTGATTTAAAATTTGCAACATAGGCAACACAAAAGCTGCTGTTTTTCCCGTACCAGATTTAGAAGCTGCAATTATATCTATACCTTTAAGTGCTATAGGGATAACTTTCTTCTGTACTGATGTTGGGTTTTGATATTTTGTTTCTTCTATTGCTTTAATCAAGTTTTTGTTTAAATTTAATTTTTCAAATGCTTTGATATTGTTTCCTTAATTGTATTTATTTGCGATTATAACATAAATATTATGATTAAAATTCAAAGCCACCACCAGCACCTTTATTCATAGATTCATAAACAGCTTTTACATAAGCTTTTCGTACATCACATTCGATTATTTCATTACAAGCATTACAAGAAGTTAGTTTTTTATCTTCTTGGCATTTATTAAGAATAACAATTTGAGCATCAAGTGCTTGATTCCAATCGTCATATTCAACTTGTAAAAAATCTTTAGTCATATTTGCTATAAACTTCTTTTACTATATTTATCTCTTCATTACTTCCAAAAAAACATGGACT
>CAYUNC010000150.1:0-3054 GCA_964445915.1 uncultured Arcobacter sp. | reverse complement strand
ATCTTTTTTAATATGATGAGTTGAATATAATGTTAATACAGTAAATAACAACCCACCCAATAAGTTTCCTAAAATAGTTGGTATCTCATTCCAAAAGATATAATCCAATACAGTAAAATTACCACCCATAATTAGAGAAAATGGAAATAAAAACATATTTACAATAGAGTGCTCAAATCCCATATAAAAAAATAGCATTATTGGCATCCACATAACAACAATCTTACCTATAACAGAAGTAGCTATTACAGATCCAACGATTCCTATTGAAACCATCCAGCCACATAACATTCCTCTTATTAATATTGTAAGCCAACCATAAATTCCATATTCTGAGTATCCTATAGTCCTAGCTTCTCCAATTAATGCTATTTTATCTCCTACTATTCCTACATCTGCTTGATAACCATATGTAAATATAAAAGATATCATCACTGCAATTGTTAATGCACCTATCAAGTTTCCTAAAAATACTAAACCCCAGTTTTTCATAAGAAGTTTTAGTGTTACACCTTTTCTTTTGTCCATTAAGGCAAGAGGTATAAGTACAAATACACCAGTTAATAAGTCAAATCCCATTAAATATAATAAAATAAATCCTACTGGAAAAAATACAGAACCTAATAGTGAAGAGCCTGTAGTAATACTAATAGTAAGTGCAAATACTGCAGATAGTGCTAAAATTGCACCAGCCATATACGACCTGATTAATGTATCAGATATTGAAAGAAAAACTTTAGATTCTCCAATATCTATCATCTCTTTTACAAATTTTTTTGGCTTTTTATAAGACAATATTAACTCCTGAATGATATGATAATGGCTTGTGTCATTATATGGGATTATAACATAATGATTATTTAATCTATAGTAAAATAATTAAGCTTGATATTAATTAGAAATAAGTATAATAAAGAAATAATTAACAATTAATTAATAATAAAATGGGATAACAATTATGAAAAGTATTATGAAAATATTATTGTATATGTTATTAATATCTAACTTCTCTTTATTTGCACACGATAATCATGACAATATAATTACTAAAAATGAACAAATATGGCTAGATAAACAAATACCTGTAACTTATGTATATGATATTGATTGGGCTCCATTTGAATGGGAAAATGAAGTAAATAGGCATAGTGGGATTGTTGCAGATATTTTAAATATTATATCTGAAAGATCGCATATAATATTTGAACCAATACATACAGATTCTTGGGCAAAAGCTGTAATATTAGCTAAAAATAATAAAGTAGATATGTATAGTGCTGTTCCTATATGTGTAAATAGATTAGAATATATGAACTTTACTTCAAATAATATCTTTGAATATAATGCTGCATTAGTACAAAACATAAATGATAAAAGAGACTATTCTAATTTAAATAAGGTAATGGCATCTAAAATAATTGCTATTGTAAGAGGTAGTACTTTAGGTAAATATGTAAAAGATAAATATCCAAAAGCAATATTTATGGAAGTAGAAAAAACAATAAATGGTTTTCAGCAAGTAAGAGATGGAACTGTTGATTTATTTGCTATTAATTCAGCTACGGCAGATTATATGATAAATATTAAAGGTTATAAAGATTTAAAAATAGCAACCAAGTTAGACCATAAGTTTGAATTAAAAATAGCTATCTCTCAAAGTATGCCTAAAGAGGTAATCTCTATTATAGATAAGACACTAGGGCAAATACATAAGAGTGAAATAGATGCAATTTATAATAAATGGATGATTTCTAATGGTAGTGAAGTTAAAATTGATTGGAAAACTTATATATACATAATAGTAGGACTTTTTATAATAATGTTATTTTTACTTTATAGACAATATATTTTAAATAAAGCAAATGATAATTTAGGACTATTAGTAGATAAAAAAACTAAAGATTTAGAAGATATAAATAAAAATCTTGAATTAACAATAGAAAATAAGACTGAAGAATCACGAAAAAATATTAGTTTAATCAGTAAATATGTAATCTTTTCTAAAACTGATATAAAAGGTACTATTATAGAAGTTAGTGATGCCTTTTGTGTTATATCACAATTTAAAAGAGAAGATTTGCTAGGTAAACCACATAATCTTATCAGGCATCCAGATATGCCTAAAAGTGCATTTAAACAGATGTGGAAAACAATACAGTCAGGAAAAACTTGGAAAGGTGAAGTAAAGAATCTAAAAAAAGATGGTACTTACTATTGGGTTGATGCTGAGATTTCACCAGAATATGATAAAGATGGTAATATAAATCAATATGTAGCTATTCGGCATGATATAACTTCTAAAAAAGATTTTGAAAAGCAACATACGCAACTAATACAATCAGAAAAAATGGCTAGTATGGGAGAGATGATAGGAAATATTGCTCATCAATGGAGACAACCATTATCTATAATATCAACAACAGCAACTGGTATGAAGCTTCAAAAAGAGTTTAATTTACTTACTGATGATGACTTAAATGAATCTTGTGATAGAATAAATAAGAATTCACAATATTTATCTCAAACTATAGATGACTTTAGAAACTTTATTAAAGGCGATTCTGAAAAGAAAGTATTTAATTTAAAAGAAAATATTAATAGTTTCTTGCATCTAACAAAAGGGTCAACTAAAAGTAATCATATAAATATGATATTTGATTTGCAAGATGATATAAAAATTGATGGTTTTGAAAATGAATTAATTCAATGTTTAATAAATATTTTCAATAATGCAAAAGATGCTTTAATTGAAAATAAAATAGAAGATAAATATATATTTATATCTACTACTATAAATAATAATAATGCAATTATAAGAATAAAAGATAATGCTAAAGGTATACCAGAGAATATTATTAGTAAGATATTTGAGCCATACTTCACTACAAAGCATCAATCACAAGGTACGGGACTTGGACTTCATATGAGTTATAATTTAATTGTTGATGGTATGAAGGGAAATATAGAAGTTAAGAATTTAGACTATAACTATAATGATGAAAAATTTACTGGAGCTGAATTTACAATAAGTTTACCATGTATTAAATAAATTAT
>CAYUNC010000149.1:0-3070 GCA_964445915.1 uncultured Arcobacter sp. | reverse complement strand
AGAAAAAGCTATTTTATGGCTTTTTGAATATTATACAAAACAGATAAGTGAGTTAGATTAGTGAATAGTTTAACTCTAAAAGATGAATTAACACAATTTTTACTTTATACTACACCAAATAGTGATATAAAAGTAGAAATATTTATGCATAATGAAAGTGTGTGGTTGCCTCAAAAAAGGATAGCTGAACTTTTTTGTGTGGATATATCAACTATTAATGAACATTTAAAAAATATTTATAAAAGTTCAGAACTTAAAGAAAAAGCAACTATTGGGAAATTCCCAATAGTTCAAATAGAGGGTAACCGAGAAGTAAAAAGAGAGATTAGTTTTTACAATCTTGACGCAATACTTTCAGTTGGTTATCGTGTAAACTCTTCACAAGCTACACAATTTAGAATATGGGCTACAGGTATATTAAAAGAATACATCATCAAAGGCTTTGCTATGGATGATGATAGAATGAAAAACGGTAAATATTTTGGCAAAGATTATTTTAAAGAACTACTTGAAAGAGTTCGTTCAATTCGTACAAGTGAGCGAAGAATATACCAACAAATTACAGATATATTTGCAGAGTGTAGTATAGATTATGATAAAAATTCTCAAACTACAAAGAATTTTTATGCATCTGTACAAAATAAATTTCATTTTGCTATAAGTGGACAAACATCGGCTGAGATTATTTATAAAAATGCAGATAAATCAAAACCTTATATGGGATTATCTTCTTGGAAAAATTCTCCAGATGGAAGAGTTTTAAAATCTGATTCAGTTGTAGCAAAAAATTATTTAAGTGTTGAAGATATAAAAGATTTAGAAAGTGCAATAAGTGGGTATTTTGATTATATTGAAAGAATTATAAAAAACAGTACAACTTTTACTATGGAAAGTTTATCTGATTCTGTAAATAAGTTTCTTGAATTTAATGAATATAAAATACTTGAAAACAATGGTAACATTACTAGAGATAAAGCCCAAACAAAAGCTTTTGGTGAGTATGATGAATTTAATAAAATACAAAAGTTAGAGTCAGATTTTGATAAAGATTTGAAAGTATTATGTAAAGAGAGTAGAATAAATGAAAATATATGATTCCGTAAAAAAACAAAAAGTTCCATTTGAGTCAATGGAGCTAAACAAAGCTAAGGTCTATGTATGTGGACCTACTGTTTATGATGATGCACATTTAGGTCATGCTAGAAGTGCTATTGTTTTTGATTTGCTTCATAGAGTTCTTAAAGCCAATGGTTATGATGTGACTATGGTTAAAAACTTTACTGATGTAGATGATAAGATTATAAAGAAGATGGCTGAGACTGGGAAAAGTTTAGAAGAGATTACTGCTTTTTATATTAAAAATTATTCTGATGATATGGATACTTTAAATATTTTACCAAATACTATTGAGCCAAAAGCAACTGAAAATTTAGATGTTATGAAGCAGTTAGTTCAGAAACTTTTAGATGAAGATAAAGCTTATAAATTAGATGATGGTATCTATTTTGATACTTCAAAAGATGAACATTATGGAAATATTTCAAAACGAGCAAGTGATGAAAATAGTATCGCTCGTGTAGAATCAAACAACAATAAAAGAGATCAAAAAGATTTTGCTTTATGGAAGTTTATCAAAGATGATAGTTTAACTTTTGATTCTGATTTTGGAGCTGGGCGACCTGGTTGGCATTGTGAATGTAGTGCTATGATTGATAAATATTTAGCAAATCATAATTTAGAATTTGCAGTTGATATTCACGGTGGTGGAGCTGATTTACTTTTTCCACATCATGAAAATGAAGCAAGTCAAACAAGACAATGTTTTGGGCAAGAGATTGCTAAATATTGGATGCACAATGGATTTGTAAATATCAATGGTGAGAAGATGTCAAAATCTTTAGGAAATAGCTTTTTCTTAAAAGATAGCTTGAAACAATATGATGGAGAAGTTATAAGATTTTACATGCTTACAACTTCTTATCGTGCTGATTTTGGATTTAGTGAAGATGATTTGATAGCAAGTAAAAAAAGACTTGATAAAGTTTACAGACTTAAAAAAAGACTATATGGTGGTGGGACAAGTGCTGTAAATAAACAATTCAAATCTGATATTTTAGCTAGTTTAAATGACGACTTAAATACTTCAAAAGCATTAGCTACTATTGATGAGTTTGTATCAAATACAAATGATTCTTTAGATAAAGAGCCAAAAAATAAAGCTCTTAAAAAAGAAGTTTTAGCAAATATAGAATTTTTAAATGATATTTTAGGGATTGGATATCAAGATGCATATTTATATTTTCAATTTGGAATTAGTGAAGATGAGAAGATTAAAATTGAAGATTTAATTACTAAAAGAAATGATGCTAAAAAAGAGAAAAACTTTGAATTAAGTGATACAATAAGAGATGAATTAAGTGCGATGGAGATATCTTTGATGGATACTGCTGGTGG
This sequence comes from uncultured Arcobacter sp., assembly GCA_964445915.1. GTDB lineage: Bacteria > Campylobacterota > Campylobacteria > Campylobacterales > Arcobacteraceae > CAJXII01. The sequence goes on along the minus strand of CAYUNC010000149.1, from coordinate 616 downwards.
TACTATGTGGGAAAAGTTGTAGATAAAGCATACTTTATGTATAATCGTTCATACAATTATATGAACAAGGAGAAATTATGCAAAAGATAAGAAGTACATTTACGGTTTCTGATTTTTTAGTTGATGAGTTAAATAGTGTATCAGCTGAATTAAATGAGAAAAAAAGTCATATAGTAGAAAAAGCATTGAGTATGTATTTTGATTATATTGATGAAAAAATTGCAGATAAAAGACTTGATAAGTTAAAATCAGGACAAGAGAAAACAATACCTGCTGAAGAAGTATTTAAAGAGCTTGGGCTTTAGGATAAATGTATAGTCTTTTATTTTTAAATAGTGCAAAAAAAGAGTTACAAAAACTTGATTTTGTAGTACAAAAAAACATAAAAGAGAAACTAATACTTTTAAGTACAAATCCAGATATTTTAAAAAATAATATAAAAGCTTTAAAAGGTGAGTTTAAAGGTAAATTTAGACTTAGAATAAATCAATATAGAGTAGTTTTTCAAATCAAAGATAATGAGATGATAATTACAGTTATTACAATAGGACACAGGAAAGATATATACTAATCTTCCCCAACAATCTCACAAAGCGATTGGATAAATAAATCATTA
>CAYUNC010000148.1:0-3073 GCA_964445915.1 uncultured Arcobacter sp. | reverse complement strand
CCACCTTGGATAATTGCAAAAATATTTTGATTTGTACCTATACCTTTTTCTTTTTGAGATACATGATACTCAATAGCTTCTTTTGCCCACGCTGTAGTTCTTTGGATACTTAATTCTATCCGTTCTCTTGTATTTGGCAAAGCAACTAAATCATCTAATATCATCATAATGTCACTGTTTAATTCGTATTGTGTATCGAGTACGCTTTTTGGTGTAAAATAATGCTTGCTACCATCGATATGTGATTTGAATAAGATACCATTTTCATCTTGGATAGTATTTTTTTTATTAAGTTTTCCCAAACTAAATGCTTGAAAACCACCACTATCTGTCAAAAAGTTATTTGGAAATCTACTGAAACCATGAAGCCCACCAAGTTTTTTGATAGTTTGCGAAGATGGTCGTAAATATAGATGATAAGTATTACCCAAAATAATCTGAGCACCTAAGTTTATCATATCAGTATGGTCAAGTGCTTTTACACTAGCTTGTGTACCTACTGGCATAAATACAGGTGTTTGTACCTGACCGTGAGACATTTCTAAAGTTGTAGCCCTAGCATTACCACTTGTAGCATCTATTTTAAATTTCATTTATATCCTATTTTTTATTGTTTGATTTTAACTTTTTTATTATTTAGTTTTAATAAATATAACTTCAAATTCTAAATAATTTAAATCATATTGCTTATATAATTTTTTTGCATCTTGATAAGATAAAGTAGATTTACCACTGACACCTGAGTTTTTAATATATCTAAACATCTCTTTTTTATCTTTAAACTCCAACTTATAATTAAAAACTTCAAAGTCACAATCAAGCTGTTTAGCAAAACTTTCTTTTATAGTTTCAAGACTAAGTATTGGCGAAGATTGTTTTGTTATATTTTGTATTGATTTAAAAGTATTTGATGTAAATAACACTACATTGAAGTTATTAGATACTTGTTTTAATCTTTGGATTAGTTTATTTATATCTTGTGACCATTGAAGTGCTGAAGATGATAAAACGATATCATATTTATTATTTTTTATTCTTTCAAAGAAATCATCACTATCAAAATCATCACATTGAACTTGTATATTTGATGCTTTTGGATGTAGATTACACATATCTTGCGAATTATCAAAAGCATGATAACTCTCAAATTCCCAATCTATATGATTGAATACTTGCCCTGAACCACAACCTAATTCTAATATTCTTTTAGGTTCATCTTTTATATCTCTTACTAATGCTTTTGATATGAGTTGTTGAATAATATTATTATTTCCATATTCTTTGGCATATTTGGAGAATTGATTTTGTATTGATTTTGTAGGCATAAAGCCATTTTATCTTTATATTAGTAAAATTTAGATAAACTTCAAGCCATTTAAGAAAATAGGAAATAATATGACATCAACTTTATTAATAGTACAGTTTGTTCTAGCGATACTTATCACAATAGTAATCTTACTTCAAAAAAGTTCGAGTATGGGACTAGGTGCTTACAGTGGAAGCAATGACTCTATGTTTGGAGCAAAAGGTCCTGCTAATTTTTTAACAAAAATAACTTTTGTACTAGGACTTGTATTTGTAATAAATACAGTTACTTTAGGGTGGTTTTACAACCAAGAGAAACAAAAAAGTGCCGTAGATAATGTAGAGATAAATACTTTAATACCATCAACTCCAACATCAATCTTACCAGCAAACACTGCACCTAAAGCACCTGAAACAAAATAACAATTAAACTATGAGATATTTACTTCTTTTAATTATCTCATACTCATATATATGGGCAAATGCTCATATATTTGTGTATCATCGCTTTGCTGATACTAAGCACAAAAGTGCAAATACAACAATCAAAGAATTAACTAAAGAGTTTGAATATTTTAAAAAGAACAACTATAAAGTAGTTCCTTTAAAACAAATCATAGACAAAGTAAATAAAAAAGAAAAAGTACCAGATAACTGGATAGCTTTGACTATAGATGATGCTTATAAAAGTTTTTATCAACATGGATTAGAAGTTTTCAAAAAATACAATTACCCATTTACTTTATATGTTTATGTTGAAGCAACTAATAGAAATTTTGGTGATTTTATGAGCTGGAAAGAGATAAAAGAGACCTCAAAATATGGAGATATAGGACTACATTCTTATGGTCATCCACATCTTTTGAACTTAACAAATGAACAGATTATTGAAGATACTCAAAAATCTTATGATATATTTACTAAAAAGTTAGGATTTACTCCAAAAACTTATGCATATCCTTATGGTGAATATGACACTAGAGTGAAAGCTCAATTAAAAAAGTTTAAATTTGATGCTATCTTAAATCAAAATACTGGTTCAATAACTTCGAAAAGTGATACTCAAGATATTAATCGTGGTGCTTTAGTAGGCAAAGTTAATATCAAACATAAGTTAAGATATAAAACTTTTGATGCAACTTGGATTGAGCCATTATCATTCCCTGATAAAGACTTTTTAACAGTTGTAAAAGCAAAAGTTGACCCAAAAATCAAAAAATTGAAATTATATATTACAGGTCATGGTTGGAGAGATATAAAAGTAAAAAATGGTATAATTAATGAAACAGTAAATGTACGATTAACACGAGCAAGAACTAGATTAATGCTAGGTACAGATGTATTTACAATATCAAACCATATAATAACAAAAAAAATAAAAAGGAAGAAAAATGCTAAATAGTATTTATGATGAAACAAAAGAGGGTATGGATAAGTCTTTAGAGGCTTTAAAAAGAGACTATGGAACACTAAGAACTGGAAAAGTAAATCCTGCTATTTTAGATAATATTACTATTGATTATTATGGAACACAAACAGCACTTTCACAAGTAGCAACTATACTTTCTCCTGATGCAACAACTATAAATATTTCTCCTTGGGAAAAAAATCTAGTAAAAGAGATAGAAGCAGCAATTTCACAAGCAAATATTGGTGTAAATCCAAATAACAATGGAGAATCTGTACAATTATTTTTTCCACCTATGACAGTAGAGCAAAGAAAAGAGAGTGCTAAAGGTGCTAAAGGTATGACTGATAATGCAAAAGT
>CAYUNC010000147.1:0-3079 GCA_964445915.1 uncultured Arcobacter sp. | reverse complement strand
CCAAAACCATCAAAATTTGACCCAGATTCAAATGGTCACTTTGGAATATTTGGTGGTCGATATGTACCTGAAACACTTATGCCAATTCTTCTTGATTTAGAAAAAGCTTATACAAAATATAGATTTGATAAAGTTTTTTGGGAAGAGGTTAATGCTTTATTAAAAGATTATGTTGGGCGACCAAATCCACTTTATCATGCAAAAAATATAAGTGAAGAGATTGGGGCTAAAGTATATTTAAAAAGAGAAGATTTAAATCATACTGGAGCTCATAAAGTAAATAATGTTATAGCTCAAGGGCTACTTGCAAAAAGACTTGGTAAAACAAAAGTAATAGCAGAAACTGGAGCAGGACAACATGGTGTTGCTACTGCTACAATTGCTTCACTTATGGGACTTGAATGTACAATTTTTATGGGTGCAAAAGATGTTGAACGACAAGAACTAAATGTATTTAGAATGAAACTACTTGGAGCAAAAGTAATTGCTGTTGAGAGTGGAAGTAGAACATTAAAAGATGCTATGAATGAAGCGATTAGATTTTGGGTAACAAATGCTCGTGATACTTATTATATTATAGGAACTGTTGCAGGACCTCATCCATATCCTATGATGGTGCGAGATTTTCAGGCTATTATTGGCTGGGAAGCTAGAGCTCAATTTTTAGAACTTGAAGGTAAACTTCCTGATGTTGTTGTTGCTTGTATTGGTGGTGGGTCAAATGCTATTGGTATGTTTAGTCACTTTTTAGAAGATGATGAAGTTACTTGTGTAGGTATTGAAGCAGGTGGATTAGGTCTAGATACTGATAAACATGGATGTTCTTTAGAAAAAGGAAGTCCAGGAGTTTTACATGGTCAATGTTCATATTTACTTCAAGATGAAGATGGTCAAGTTTTAGAAGCACATAGTATTAGTGCTGGACTTGATTATCCAGGTATTGGTCCCGAACATGCTTACCATAAAGACTTAGGAACTGTAGAGTTTGATAGTATTACTGATGATGAAGCTTTGGATTCTTTTGTGTGGTTAAGTCGTAAAGAGGGAATTATTCCTGCTTTTGAATCTAGTCATGCTATTGCTTATTTGAAGAAAGCTAAAGATAAGCTACAAGGTAAAACTGTGATTATTAATCTTTCTGGTCGCGGTGACAAAGATATGATACAAGCTAAAGATTTATTGAATTTTGATTAATATATAAATCCCTATCCTATTAAGGATGAGGGATTTTTACTTTAGAATTTAATGAATATCCTACTATTATCATAAGTGTTAAAACTATATTTTCATTTGGTATTAGTGCAAATTCCCAACCTAACCATATAATCCATAATAAAATAGCACCAAGTGGAGTAGGAATTCCTACAAAATATTTACCTACACTTCCTGCATCAGTATCTATATTAAATTGTATCAATCTTCTTAGTCCTGAAATAATATAGTATATAAAAGCAAAAGCTACAAATGTAGTATTTAAAAAGTGTAACTCTTTTCCATCAATTACACCAAAAAAGATAAACATAGCAGGAACTATAACAAATGATAAAAAGTCACCAAAAGAATCTAATTGAACACCAAACTCTGTTGATAAATTATATTTTCTAGCAATCTTTCCATCGATTATATCAAATGCACCAGCACACCAAGCAAAAAGTGCTGCTCCTACAAACTCATCATGTGTTAAAAAATATATTGCTAAAACTCCACAAGTTATATTTAAAAATGTTACTATATTTGCTAGATTGAAATGATTGTTTGGTGTAAATAAAAATGTCATATTAATTCCCCTATTTGGTTTTCATTATATACTTTAATATTATGTTGCATTAAAATATTAGCAGTTAATCCTTGACCTTTTATTAAAGTTTTTGAAAAAGTACCATCATATACTTCTAGATTACCACAAGATGGAGATTTTGCTTTTAATAATGCTACCTTTACATCTAATTGTATACATATATGTAAAGTTTGTTTTGCACCATCTATAAAATATTCAGTAGTATCTATATTAAACTCATTTTTTACAACTAATGGTTCAATACTTTGTATCTCATTTGGTATTCTAGGTACTATCATACCACTTGATACTTCAGGACATACAGGAACTAACTCATACTTTTCTTTTAGTTGTTCAATTTGGTCAATTAGATTATTTCCACCATCATATCGTACATTTTCACCCATTAAACAGGCACTTATTAATAGTTTTGGCTTACTCATTATCATCTTCTTTATCTAAATCATCAATATTAAAAAATGTATTTGGATGAAAGTTTTCAAAGGCTCTTTTCATAGATACAAATATTTGAGGATTGTCAATCTCTAGTTTAGCTAATAATTCTTTTGAAGTAGCACGAGCATGAGGCATTTTAATATCAACTCTCATAGCAGGACAACTTTCATCACCTACAACTAAGACTTCATTGTCTGTTGCAAAGCCTCTTAACTGTCGCTCTCTACAATGAATCAAAGGTCTTATAACCATCAAACCATTTTTTGCTTTATAAACAGGTGGCATACTTCGCATACTTCCATTATAAAACATATTCATAAAAAAACTCTCCATTGCGTCATCTAGGTGATGCCCAAGAGCTAATTTATTATAACCACCTTCAAGAGCATGCGTATATAAATACCCTCTTCTCATACGACTTACAAAACTACAAAATGAACTATTTTTTCTTATCTTTTCTTTACTTATATCATATATTTGAGTATCTATTATCTCATGTTCTATCTCATGTTCTTTACAATGGTCAGCTAAAAACTGAACTTGTTCACCCATACCATAAGTGATAGTTACTGCTTTAAATTCAAAATTAAATGGGGCATGTCGTTGCATTCTTTTTAAAGTATGTAGTAAAGTTAGTGAATCTTTTCCACCACTAAACCCTACTAAAACTTTATCGCCCTCTTTTATCAAGTTATATTTGGCATTTGTTTGCCCTACTATTCTTGATAGTTTCTTACTTATTTCTAACAATCTTTATCCTGCTTTTTAATGATTTTTGATTTGTATTTTTTAAATTAGATGAAAGTATAGCTAAATTTTAGCTATTTGAAAAGGATAAGAGTAATT
>CAYUNC010000146.1:0-3085 GCA_964445915.1 uncultured Arcobacter sp. | reverse complement strand
TGAGTGAACTAAAAAGACAACTTGATGTAGTAGAAGTATTAGGAAAGAACTTATTAGCTGTAGATGTAACCCAAGCAAATTATAGAGTTACATTAAATATAGATAACCCAACCAAAGAAGAGATAGAAGAGTTAATTGTAGAGATAGAAGAAAAAGATACTACAGGAAATATAACAACTAAAAAAGCTAAAGTAAAAGAAGACCTTACAATAGAACACAAACTAAAAAAGAAAAAAGAAGATGAACCTAGAATAGTAGAGATAAAAGCTACTGTTTATCCTAAGGAGTATGTTGATAATGTTGGTGTGGGTGTTTCTTATGTTCGACCACTTAAAGAGGGTGAAGTGATGAATATAAGACCTGATAACTTTAACAATGAATATATTAATAGCATAAGTGATGATATATACCATCTTAGAGCAGATACATCTTTAGACGATGGGATAGCAGTTATGGCTATACTAAAAGTAATTAGTAAAGATGGTTCAATTTTAGCAACTATTGAAGAGGAAACTTATATTGAAAATAATAAGATAGAACAAGAATTTGATATTAAACAAATTATTGAAGATAATAAACTTACAAGAGAAGATGTAGATAAGTTTAAAGGAGAGATACGATGTCAGAAGAGATAACACTCTATGCAAATGATGTAAAGTATATTTATAATAAAGATGAATTTACATTAAGAATGGGAATTTTCTTTGATGGAACAGGAAATGACCCTACAAATAAAGAAAGCCTATCAAATATAAGAAAACTTTTTATTAAATATCCTAATAACTATGATGTGGCAAATAATAAATCAAATATTACAGATAAAGACAATTTCCCAAATATACAATCAGCCTATATAAGAGGTGTAGGTTCTAAAAATAAATCGGGTGTAAAAGATAGTTTTCTTGGTGGTGGATTTGGTAGTGGAGCAACGGAAAGACTAGAGGGTATACTTTTTTATATTCAAAGTATGATAGAGATATATAAAGAAAAAAAAGGTTCTCTTCCAGAATCTATAGAACTTGATATATTTGGTTTTAGTAGAGGTGCTGCTATGGCTAGACATTTCGTTAATATTCTAAAACAAGATAATGGAAGTTTTTATAATATAAAGTACAAATATGAAGCAAATAATTTAAAGATAAGAACACTTAATCTATTTGATACTGTTGGTTCTATGGGGATTGCAGGAAATGATATTGATATTGGATTTACTTATCATATAAAATCATCTTATGTTAGTGATGCTATTACTCACTTTATAGCAGATGATGAATATAGATATAACTTTGATGGGCAGTTTATAGGGGGAAATTATATACCTTATCCTATAGATAAAAAAATTGGTAAAGTTAGTGAATATGTACTTTTAGGAGCTCATTCTGATATAGGTGGTGGTTATAAAAAAGAGGAACATCAAGTTGAAAATAATGACCTTTCAAAAGTTTATTTACATAAGATGTATGATATATGTATTGAGGTTGGTATTCCATTTTTAGAAAAACCAAAAACCAATGCTTGGAAAATACCAGAAGATTTAAATTCTTATTTAGATTATTTTGATGCTATGTATAAAGACTCTAAACACAAAAACCTAAAAATAGCCCATAAAAAACTTAGAGAACAACAAACATATGAAAATGATAAGTTTAAGATAGCAGATGAAACTTATCAATATAAAGAAGGTATTTATAAATCTTTAAATGAAATCTTTAATGATGATACTTTATGTAATGAATTTATAAAAAAGAGTAATGAATTTCATGATAAATATATACATATATCATATACTTCAGAAGTAATTAAAGATGACTCTGTATCACTTGCTCAATTATCTGAAGTTAATCTAATAAATTCTATTGCTGATATAAAAGATTATATAACAATGGGTTCTGAAGAGGTGGGAAATAAACTCCAACGGACTTACTTTACTCCAAAGTATGTGGATATGAGAAAATCAACAGATAATGCAAATCTCATAGAGATAAATGAAAAATATACTATTCTAAGTGCAATAGAATTTAAGGATTTTTAATGAAATATTTAAATATAAAAATAATACTATTTAGTTTTATTATTCTTACTTTTTCATCTTGTGGTGAAAAATATGATGATAAGGTTTTTTGGGTAAATTTATATAGTATGCACCCATTAGATGACAAAAAAGATGGTGGTAAATATGTAGATTCTAATAGTATTCTTCGTGTTGGACAATATAATAATATAGAGAGAATCTTCCAAAAATACAAAGGTGAAATAAAAGGCTCAATAGTTTCATCATGGGAAATAATAAGGCTTCCAAATGGTAAGGCTGACTATGATGCTATTTGTGGATATGAACATATAAAGCCTGAATATATTGTTGCATTGGGTAAGGAAAAAAGAAAAAAAGATTTATCTGAACATTATAGAATAGAAAGAAAGAGATGGGACTGTATAGAAAAACTCCAAGCCCAAGAAGAAAAAGATAAAGTACACAAATACTTCTATGCACGATCTAAACCAACACATAAAGTTATATATCCTCAACGAACAAAAAGACATTCACATTGGGAAGTTACAGTATATAATGGAAGAGTTGGGGATTTGAGTCCTGAAGCATTAACACAAGAGCAAAAAAATAATTTAGATAAGTTAAGAAAACATGAATGTTATAAATGGGGTAATTCACAAAGAGGTAATGATTGCTACGACTTAGAAGGAAACGAGACAAGCTTATACTATACAGTACGAGAACACTTATCTAGTCCACCTAGTGAAGATGGAGTATTAAGTAGTCAATGGGAAGGATTATCTGATATCCGTATATCTCCACCTCAAAAATGGATAGAGATAAAAGGTATATCAATAAATAAAGATATATATAATCACTTGACTACAGTATGTAAAAAAGGTGAAGAGTATTGTCACTTAAATAACTATACAGGAAAATTAACTAAATTGGAAAAAGAATATATTAATAGTGTTAAGAGTGATGATGATAAAAAGTATAAAGTAGACTAGAATATGTCAAAGCTTATATATCCATACAAGTTTATAAAAACACAAACAACCCCTCAATACGAAGATAAAGAGGGATACAATGAAC
>CAYUNC010000145.1:0-3086 GCA_964445915.1 uncultured Arcobacter sp. | reverse complement strand
ATGTACCATCAAGAATTTCACTAGCAACACCATCAATAGTAGTTAACTCTTTACCATTAATAGCAATTGTTACTTTTTGGTCTTTAGTAATAGTTACAGATTTTTCGTTACCAAAGAAATCTCCATTTCCTTCCATATGTGCAACATATGATTTAGGATTCTCAGGGAATGCTCTTAGTTTATGAGGATTATTTTGTGCAAATTTCTTAACAGCAACTGCTGCTCTTCTGTCTGAATTTCCTTCTCTTAATACAGGGTTAACAGCAGAACCTAGACAAGTAGAATATTTAGCTTGAATCTCTTTTTCAGCATCATTAGCAGGATTTTCAGGGTACTCAGGTATTTTGTGACCTTGAGACTGAAGCTCAGCAATACAATCTTTTAATTGACCAACAGAAGCAGAGATATTTGGAAGTTTAATAATATTTCCATCATCTTGTAAAACTACTTTACCTAATTCAGATAATTCATCTTTAGCTAAACCCATTGCAGATAAAACTCTACCAGCAAGTGAGATATCAGAAGTAACTACTTCAACTCCTGCAGCGTTTGTGAATGCGTTTACGATTGGTAAAAGCGAATAAGTTGCTAAAGCTGGTGCTTCATCAATTTTTGACCATATAATTTTTGACATATGTGTATTCCTTGTTTTTTTTAATATTTGTAAGGATATTTTAGCATTTATATATTTGTGAAATAGTTATGAGTTAGAAAAGTTACAAAAAAACTTTTTAATTGTAGCAAAATGAAACAACTAAAAAATTTATAAATTAAAGTTATATTAGTTGTTGATATTAGTTACTTTTTTGAAATATAACTTCAAAAATAGCATGATTTGTTTCATTATAAGCTTTTATTATAGCCTTATGGTCATCAATTACTTTTTTTGCAATACTTAAACCTATACCCATACCCGATGATGACTTTGTATCTTTAAATGGTTCAAAAATCCTATCAATTACATCTGGAGCTATACCACCTGCATTATCTTTAAATATAAATTTAATTTGACTATCATCTTGTGATATAACAATATCAAATCTTCTTGCCTCAAAATCATCTATTTTCATCAATTCATCCATAGCATTATTTATAAGAATAACCCATACTTGTTCTATTCTTGATTTTTGCCCTTTATATGATAAATCAAAAGCTTCTGCATCAATAGAATCATCTACTAAAATATCATTTATATATATTTTAGAATGTATAGTTTTATTTGTTGATAATTTCAACGAAGTCAATAAAGTAGTATAAAGATTTATATCATCCATTGGAATATCTTGTACAGAAGAGACCTCATTCATAGATAATAGAATATTTTCAATACGAACTATTCCATTAGTAATTTTAAGTGCATCTTCTAGCATTTGTGCTTTTGAATTAGATTCAGGTAAATCTTCTATATCATAGCCTAGCATCTCAAAATTTGCTTTTATATATGTAAGTGGTGTATTTATCTCATGCTTCATACCAGCTGCCATTTGAGCTATTGAAGAAAATTTTGCATTTTTTATTTTTTCATCATAATTTGATTTTAATTCTCTTGCTAAATCTCTTTTTAGTATGATAGGTTCTATAGATTTTTTAATAGCATCAACTAGCTTATACATATCCATAGGTTTGTTTACATAATGGTTAATACCCAAAGATATTGCTTTATATAAAAATTCTGTATCACTATGTGCTGTAGTTATAATTATTGGTATTTCAGCACTTATATTACGAATAGCTTCACTCATCTCTAAGCCATTCATTTTTGGCATATTTATATCTGTAATTATTAGGTCAATATTGTCCATATTTTCTTTATAGAAATCTAAACCTTCTTGTCCATTAGCTGCTGTAGTTAATTTATTAAATAAAGGACTAATTACATTAGTAACTGTTTCTTTTATCTCATCTTCATCTTCTACATATAATACGTTAAAATCTTTATACATCTGAAATTCCTATATTTTTATAATGATAAATTATCTAATACTTTATTTTCAACATCTCTCAAACTCATAAATGGTTTTGTCAAATAATCATTTGCACCTAATTTATTACATTCTATCATTTTATCTTGAGTAGAAAAGGCAGTCATCATAACAATTTTTATACTTTTTGAATATTCTTTTATTTCTTGCAAAAATTGAATACCAGACATTTGTGGCATCATAATATCTAATAATATTAAATCAAAAGTACCATCTTTTACTACACTTAATGCACTCTTTGGATTTGAAAAAGTAACTATCTCAAATTTCTTACTTCTAGCTAAAAACTTTTCTAAAATATTTAATATTTCTTGTTCATCATCTATTATTGCTATTTTTTTCATTATTTGTATTTTTCCTTTTTTATTGTTTACAATTTTCTTGTTTTACTATATCTAATGTACTAAATACATTTTCTGTAGCTAATTCTATTTTATTACCTACATCTAGTAAAGTTTCATTTGATGCGTCATCTATAGTTGCATCAACATATTCTTGTACTGAACTATGCACTAATTCATGCTCCTCTTTTAATTTACTCCAATTAGAACCTTTTGTAAAGTTATTATTTTGTGATTCTTGGTCACTTATCCATTTTGCTAGTCCACATTGTGTATGTGTTACTACTGTAAAATGATTTTTATTTTTTAACTTAGCAAAACTATTAGATTTAAACTTTAAATGATCAAGTTTTAATTTATTTAAATTATAAACCATATCAACATCACATACTTGCTCTCTTGCTTTTGGATTATATGTTGCTCGTGATGCTGTATCTATAAGTTTTGATGATAAAGTATTTACTTCTTGAGATAAGTTATCAATCATCGTAGCATCATTTGCATTTTTCTGAGTATTTTTATCTAAGATATTTATTGCATCATTTATTTGTGATATTCCTGCTGTTTGCTCTTTTGATGATGTAGAAACCATCTCTATCATCTCTTTTGTTCTATTTATTTTATCATTTAATTCTTTATAGCCTTCAATCATTTCATCAGATATTGCTTTACCCTCACCTGCTTTGTCTGTAGCTTTTGTTACCAGAGCTTTAATCTCATTTGCAGCATCAGCACTTCTAGAAGCTAGATTTCTAACCTCTTG
>CAYUNC010000144.1:1799-3096 GCA_964445915.1 uncultured Arcobacter sp. | reverse complement strand
ATTCGTACAAGTGGAGAGGTTAGAATATCTAACTATTTACTTTGGCAAAGTGCTTATGCTGAGATGTTTTTTACTCAAACTTATTGGCCAGAATTTAATACTCAAGAGCTAGATGATATCATCTCAGATTTTGGAAAAAGAGAGCGACGCTTTGGTGGAATTTAGTATTTTTATTATGGGGCTTATTTTTGGCTCATTTTTAAATATGTTGATTTATAGGTTACCACTTGGTATATCTTTGATTAATCCTAAAAGGTCTATTTGTCCAAATTGTGATACTCAAATCAAATGGTATGAAAATATACCTTTAGTATCTTTCATACTTCTAAAAGGTAGGTGCTCCTCTTGTGATGACAAAATATCTTTTATATATCCTATTGTTGAGACAATAACACTGATAGTAACTTTACTTTTATTTTTAAAACTAGGATTAACTTTAGATTTTATTATTGCTTGTTTATTATTTTATACTATTATTATTCTTTCATTTATAGATTTAAAATACAAAGCAGTACCAGATTATTTATTGATTATTGCTATGATATTTGCCTACTTTACTATTGGATTTTCATTATCACATGCACTACTATTTGCAGGTGGTGCAGTATTATTAGAATTCTTTATCACTTTTTATATTCAGAACATCAAGGCAAAACTACTAAAAGATGATAGTTTAAAAGAACAAAAAGCAATGGGAGAAGGTGATATTCCTATATTTGCTATTATTGGCGGGTTATTAAGTATCAAGCTTGGTATGATAGCTATATTTTTAAGTGCAATTTTAGCTATAATTCCAGCGATACTAAATAGTATCATTAAAAAAGAGATAGAAACTGCTTTTATACCATTTTTAGGATTGGCATTATTTCTTGTTTTTATCTTTGATGAATATATTTTAGAACTAAGTAAAGGGATATTATTATGAAACTTTTAAAACAATATCTTTTTACTACATTTTCACAAACATTTTTTCCTATATTTCTAACTTTATTTATAGTAACATCTATCATATTTTTAGTAAAAATAGCTTCATTAACTTCTGTTATTCAGATGAACTTTATAGAGTTATTAGAGTTATATTCATATTCTATACCTACTATTTTATTTTATACTTTACCTATATCATTCTTTGTTGGTATGGCAATAAGCATATCAAAACTTTCTAGTGAATATGAACTTATTATTATTACAAGTTTTGGATTAAATCCTACAGGTATACTAAAAATTTTATTACCTACTACTATACTTATGAGTTTATTATTACTAGTTATATCTTTGGGACTTATTCCAAAAGCAC
>CAYUNC010000144.1:0-1699 GCA_964445915.1 uncultured Arcobacter sp. | reverse complement strand
TAGGATATATTTATTATCATCTAACTACTAAAAAATTATATTAATACAATGATAAATATAAAAATAATACTATCTTATGATGGCTCTAGATACAATGGTAGTCAAAAACAACCAACTAAAGATACTGTACAAGATGAGCTAGAAGAAGCATTAAAAAGACTTAAAATAACTACTAAATTAGCTTTTAGTGGTAGAACTGATAAAGAAGTTCATGCTTCAGGTCAAGTTGTATCTTTAGAAGTTCCAGATTTTTGGAATAATTTAGATAAGTTATTATTAGCTTTAACACAACAATTGTCGCCATCAATTAAGATTAAAAATATTTATAATGTAGCAGAAGATTTTCATGCACGATTTAGTGCTAAAAAAAGAATTTATAGATATATATTATCATCAAAACCAACAACTGCATTTAATGATAAATATTTATCATATCACCCAAATATAAATATAGACAAAATCCAAGAAGCTATGAAAACTTTTATAGGTATTTATGATTTTGAATATTTTAGTAAGAATGGTAGCGATCCAAAATCAACAATTCGAGAGATATATGATGTAAAATTTTATAAATATAAAGAGTTTTATATTTTTAAGTTTAAAGCAAATTCATATTTAAGAAGTCAAATTCGTATGATGGTATCTTTTTTACTTAAAATATCTGATGATAAGACAACAATAGATGATCTTAAAAATCAACTACAAAAAAAGGAGCTAAAGTCTTGGACTCTAGCTCCTGCAAATGGTCTATATTTAAGTAAAATTATTTATTAAAATCGAAAAAATAAAACTCTCTAGGCTCTTTTGCTTGAAATTCATAATGTAAAATACGAGTAACTTTAGAATGAAGTAACATTCTATGTACTTGTGGTACAGTTTTTCCATATTGTGCATCACCAATTATTGGATACCCTGCATATTGACAATGTACTCTAATCTGATGAGTTCGTCCATTTTCAATTACAACTTTTATTTTACTTTTATTTCCCTCAACTAAATTAGGAGTTAAAGTTGTTTTTGCAGGTTTACCACGATCACTATCTATTTTACTTCTAGCAGTCTTACCTTTAATTGTTAATATAGGTTGATTTATCTCTACCTCTTCTATAAACTTACCTTCAACTACAGCAACATATTCTTTATATACTTTATGTTGAGCAAATTCTTTAATTGCTTTTGTTCTAAACTCTTCATTTTTAGCAAACATCATAACACCACTTGTCTCTTTATCAAGACGATTAAGTAAAATACAATGTGGAAAACTATCAGCTACTTCATAGGCATTTAGAAAGGCTGGTTTATCTACTACTAAAATATCATCATCTTGAAATATAACCTTAGCTTCTGCTATCTCTTTTACTTTAAATACTGTTGATTCTTTCATTAATCCACGAGCAACAACTAATTTTTGCCCATTTACACTTACTACACCTTTATCTATTAATTCTTTAGCTTTCTTATTTGAAATATATTCTTGTTCGGCTAATAATTTATATGCTTTTTCTGCCATATTTTGTTCCTTTTTATATTAATGGGATACTATCATTATTTAGTTTACAACTTGTTTATATTCAAAATCTAATATTTTAATATAATCATTATTTGTTTAAGCTAGAGTTAATGTATATTGCATTATAATTCCCGTCCAATTTAAGTAGATAATGGCTCGGTAGCTCAGTCGGTAGAGCAAAGGACTGAA
>CAYUNC010000143.1:0-3195 GCA_964445915.1 uncultured Arcobacter sp. | reverse complement strand
GGAAATTTTTCAAATGTAAAACGAGGAATTTTTGTAACAACATAATCAATTACAGGCTCAAAAGATGCAGTAGTTCCTGTGATATCATTGTCAATCTCATCAAGAGTGAAACCAACAGCTAAAAGTGTCGCAACTTTAGCAATAGGATAACCAGTAGCTTTAGAAGCAAGTGCTGAACTTCTACTTACTCTTGGATTCATCTCAATAACAATCATACGACCAGTATCTGGACAGATTGAAAATTGTACATTTGACCCACCAGTATCAACACCAATCTCTCTTAAAATATCAAAAGAAGCATTTCTCATATTTTGGTATTCTTTATCAGTTAAAGTAAGAGCAGGAGCTACAGTGATACTATCTCCAGTATGCACACCCATTGGGTCAACATTTTCAATAGCACATACGATGATACAGTTATCTTTATTATCTCGAATAACTTCCATCTCGTATTCTTTCCAACCAAGCATAGATTCCATAATCTCAATCTCATTAACAGGACTTGCTGAAATACCAGCTTCTGCTAATACTTTAAATTCGTCCATATTATATGCTACACCACTACCAGCACCAGCAAGTGTAAATGAAGCTCGACTGATTACAGGAAAACCAATCTTTTTAGCAACTTCAACAGCTTCATCAACTGTGTAAGCATTGTCACTTTTTGGTAAATCCATACCAATTTTAATCATAGCGTCATTAAATAATTGTCGCTCTTCACCTTTTTTAATTGCATCAGGATGAGCACCTAAAAATTTGATACCATCTAACATACCTTTGTCATACATAGTTGTAGCAACATTAAGTGCTGTTTGCCCACCCATAGTTGGAAGTACGGCATCAATATTTTCTTTTTTAATTATTTTTGCAATCACTTCTTCTGTAATTGGCTCAATATATGTTTTATCTGCAAACTCAGGGTCAGTCATAATAGTAGCTGGATTAGAATTGATAAGAATAACTCTATAACCTAACTCTTTCAATGTCTTAGTAGCTTGAGTTCCAGAGTAGTCAAACTCACACGCTTGACCAATAACAATAGGTCCTGAACCTATAAGTAAAATATTTTGTATGTCCGTTCTTTTTGGCATTTACTTTCCTTGAATTTGTCTTTAAAAATTTAATCATTTTAGCTAAAAAATGCTTAAATATTTGTAATGTTATTATTGTATTTTATTTATGTTATTTTTATCTTATTTACACTACAATTTATTAATGAAAACACAAATTAAACAAGAAGATTATAAATACTTTCTTATTATAGTTATAAGTGCTTTTTTAAGCATAAGTATTGTGTTTGGCTATGCATACTCATACATTAAAGATGATAAAGATTTTACAACACATAAACTACGCGGTATAGCTAAAATTGAACAAGTTCAATATATTATTTTTAATCTACAAAACTTACGAGGACTATCTAGTATAGTACAAAAAGATCAAGAGTGCCATGATGAAATATCTAAAATGCACAAACTACTTAAAACTAGAATAAATACATTAAAAGATATTGTAAATAGCAATAAAAAAGAAGATCACTTACAAGATGAATTTATTACTTATTTAAATAAAGTTAATATTCATACTAAGCATACTACAAGTTTTATACAACTAACAAAAACAATAAAAGAAGGTATTATACTAATTGAGAAGGTAGCATATCATGCAAATATTACTTTAGATTCGGAAATCAAATCATTTATTTTAACACAAACTATTATTCTAACATTACCAAAACTTATAGAATTTAATGGACGAATCAGAGGAATAAGTTCATCACTTGAAAATAATATGATAAGTACCAAGCAAAGAAATGACATTATAATATTAAAAGCAAAAGTTAAGGATCAGGTGACGCAATTAGAGTTTAACTTAAATCAATTAGCTAAGACAAAAAGTACTTCTGTTAATATAGCTTTATCAGATACTATTAATGCACAAAATACTATATTAGACTTCATAAATAACAATATATTAATACCAGAACATACTCCATTAAAATCAAATGATATATTTAATTTTCTATCGACAAATATTGATTTTATTAAAATACTTTATAAAGATAATTTAACTCAATTAACAACTATATTAAATATACGATTAGATAATAAGAATTTTATTCTAAAAGCTATTATTATTATTGGTATTAGCTTCTCTTTATTCATTGGTTTAATAAACTATATATTTTTTACAAAGAATCGTAAATTTATTGAAGAGATAAAATTATTATCAATTACAGATGGTATGACAAATCTATACAATAGAAGACATTTTGATAATGAATTTTTAAGACAACTAAAAGCAGCAAAAAGAATAGAACATAGCTTAATATTCATTATTATGGATATTGACCACTTTAAACAATATAATGATATTTATGGACACCTCGAAGGTGATAATGCACTAATAATGGTTGCCGATAGCTTAAAAGAAAATTTAAATAGACCTACTGATATGGTATTTAGATTAGGTGGGGAAGAGTTTGGAGTATTGTGTTCTAATATGTCAGAAAAACATGCTCTAATATTTGCAAATAAATTAAAAAATAATATTAAGGATTTAAATATAGTACATAAGGGCAATAGTGCTAGTAAATATTTAACTATATCTATGGGATTAGTTACAATCATGCCTCAGTATAATCATAATGTTGATGACTTATATAAATATGCAGATACAGCTTTATATAATGCAAAAGAACAAGGTAGAAATAATGTTTTAGCTTATGATTTTTCAAATAAAATTTAAGGTAATATTATAGTTTTTCAATAACCTTCATTAAAAAACTTGCAGAATTTTTTGCACTTGTTTCTAAAAACTCTTCAAAATTAAATCCAGCATCCATATCAGCAGTATCACTAATAGCTCTTAAGATAAGGCAAGGTACATCTAAAGCATTACATACAACTGCAACACTAGCACCTTCCATCTCTAAAGCATCAGCACCAAAAGTCTTCTCAATAAACCCTTTCCTTGCTTCATCTGCTACAAATTGGTCACCTGTAGCTATGATACCTTCAATAATCTTAATATTATTTTGCTTAGCAACATCTAGTGCTATATCTTTTAATCTTTCATCAGTAAAAGTAAATACTTTTCCACCAGGAACATAACCATTTGGATGTCCAAATGCAGTAATATCTAAATCATGCTGAGCAAGTTTAGAAGCAACAATTAAATCACCTATTTCTAATT
>CAYUNC010000142.1:0-3217 GCA_964445915.1 uncultured Arcobacter sp. | reverse complement strand
TTAAGAAATATCCATAGATTAAAAGCTATGATACTTAGATTTAATGTACGAAACCATTTTGGACAAGGTATAGATAAAAAACTTATCAAAATATATCCTATAAAAATCCAAAGTGGTGTAAATACTTCAAGTGTTTTAATTTCCCATTCAATCCAAATTAACACAAACTTATCCAATAAAGCACCTTGATTTATCAAATGTAAAAATAATTCTAATGGATAAAATATAGTAAAACCAATTGTAAATAGTGGTGAATATAATTGTTCTAAAGCAATCGTACCAAAGAAAAAATGTGTAATAGGATTGATAGCTAAATATATCCAAAAGTTAAAAAGAAAAAAAGCTAATATTTTATTTAGATTCTTGAAATATTGTATAAATAAAAAGATATAAAAAACTCCAGCAACACTAAACCATAATGATATTGAAAATAATAGTTTAGGAAAAAATGCAATTATTAACATAACAACTAACGCTAGAGTGCTAAATGATAGTAATTTTATATTTGCCCGTAAGATAATAATCCCAAAAATAAACATTGTAAATGCCCTAAGTAGTGATGGTACAAAATCAACAAATATTAAATATATAAAAAGTAATACACTTATAATAAGTAAAATATCAAACTTTTTGTTTCTATACGGAAAATTTATTTGATGTATTTTATTATAAGGAAAATATAAAATCCAGAAAATAATTAATGATAATATACCAAGATGAAATCCAGAAATAGCCACCAAATGAGATACTCCAAAATCAGTACAAGCATCCCTTATAGTTTTATTTATAGGTATAGCAAAAAATAAAGCATTAAAAAGTGATGATATATCATCATTCTTATGTTGAGATGTTATATTTTGTGATAACTTACTTAATATTGTTGGAGTATTTGGTAGTTTGTGAAGATTAAAACTTGTAGTGTAAAATCCTTTTAGGTAATCTATAAAAGTAATATTTGTTGTATTTATATAAAGATTTATGTCATCATGAATTAGAAATTTTTCTTTTGTTTTATTAGAGGTAAAATATGTAAAATCATCTGATTTTAATTTTAAAACTTGATAGTCTTTTTTTGGATATATATTTAAAACTTTAGAGTTTGTTACATAGATTGTATTTTGAGAAAACTTTGAGTATTTTATATATTGATATATTAGATTTAAAGTAAAGATTATACTCAAGGCTATAATTATATATAGCCATTGAGTTTTATTTTTTGTAAGTGGTAATTTTACCAATAAGTATTTATGTCAAACATTGGGCTAGGTCGGTCTTCATCTTTACCACTAGCTTTAGATCTGTGTTTTTCAAAACCTTCACTAATATTTCCGTACTTCTCTTTATGAGTATCTTTCCCTATTAGCATTCCCATTACTAGAGTGATTGCTCCAATAAATACAAGTAGGTAATTAAACCCAACATCATTTATTTGAATACCACGCTCTTCACTTAAAAAAACAGTATTAATAAAATTTATAATACCATCTCTTGTTATATACATAGCAAGTAATACAACAACCACTATAACAAATAAACCTTCTGACATTATTTCTCCTTAAACTCTAAAAATTCTTCATAAGTACCACTAAAATCAATAATAGTACCATCATTTTGTATCTCAATAATTCTATTAGCAAAAACATCAAGTAGTTCCCTATCATGAGATACACAAATAGTATGACCTTCAAAAGCTAACAATCCTTCACCCATAGCAATAATTGCTTCTAAGTCTAGGTGATTTGTTGGCTCATCTAAAAGTAAAAAGTTTCTTTTCTCAAGCATAATCTTACTTAGCATCATTCTGTGTTTTTCACCACCTGAACACTTTTCTACACCTTTTTCTTGCTCTTCGCCATTAAATAACATACGACCTAAACAACTTCTAATCTCAGCAATATCAGCATCTCTATCAAAATCTCTTAACCAATCATAAAGTGTAATATTACCATTTATTAAATCAGTTGTATTTTGTGGAAAATAACTAATCTGAGCAGTTGCTCCCCAGTTTACTTCTCCACTATCAGGCTTGATATTTCCCATTAATATTTCACAAAGTGTAGTTTTACCAACACCATTTGCTCCAATTAAAGCAATCTTATC
Source organism: uncultured Arcobacter sp. (assembly GCA_964445915.1). Lineage (GTDB taxonomy): Bacteria > Campylobacterota > Campylobacteria > Campylobacterales > Arcobacteraceae > CAJXII01. The sequence continues at coordinate 1,117 of CAYUNC010000142.1, read as the reverse complement.
ACCTTTTTCAAGCATAAAACTAATATCATTAAGTACAACTTCTCCATCAAAACTTTTAGTAACATTTTTAAGTTCTAATATCTCTTTAGATATAGGTTTATTTTGTTTGAATATAATACTAGGGTCTCTTCTACTACTTACAGAAATAGCTTCAATATCTAGTCTATCAAGTTTCTTTTGTCTTGATGTTGCTTGTTTTGCTTTAGATGCATTTGCACTAAATCTTCTAACAAAAGCTTCAAGCTCTTCTTTCTCTTTGTTCTTTTTATCAAAATCAACTTGTGCTTGTTTCGCAATAACAGTTGAAGCAATATACCAACTATCATAAGTACCAGTAAATTCTCTAATCTTTTTAAAATCAACATCAAGTATATGTGTACAAACTGCATTTAAAAAATGTCTATCATGAGAGATAACTACCATAGTACCATCGTGATGTTGAAGCTGATTTTCTAGCCAAGATATAGTTGCAATATCAAGATTGTTTGTAGGCTCATCAAGAAATAATACATCAGGTTTTGGATATAAAACTTGTGCAAGTAAAACTTTGAACTTATCACCACCAGTAATAGTACTCATTAAATCTCCATGAGTAGAAGATGGAAAACCAAGACTTTCAAGAATTTTAGTAATCTTTACATCATATTCATAAGTTGGGTCTTCTTCACAACAAACCATCTCTAGCTCACCTAATTCATCACCAATAGCATCCGTATATTCTTCTAAATAAAGAAACTCTTTTCTCTTAATTGCATCAAACAATCTTTTGTTACCAGCAAGAACAGTATCTAATAATGTGTACTCTTCATAAGCGTATTGATTTTGCCCTAAAACACCTACTTTTTTACCATTTTGAACTTGAACTTCACCTTCTGTTATATCTTCTGTACCACTTAACATATTTAGAAAAGTTGTTTTACCAGCACCATTTGCACCAATTAAACCATATCTTTTTCCTGTATCTAGAGATAAATTAATATCTTGAAATAATACTCTCGCACCAAATGTTTTTTTTAGATTTACTACTTTTACCATTTTTTATTTGACCTTTGTTTTGTTTATTTTTTGTTTATTATACGTGATAATTTGGTGCTTCATTTGTAATAGTTACATCATG
>CAYUNC010000141.1:0-3223 GCA_964445915.1 uncultured Arcobacter sp. | reverse complement strand
ATGGAAACTTTTAAAGAGGGTATTGATTATGCTCACAATATTGGTAAAAAAGTTTATGTAACTATCAATGGTTTCCCTTTTAATTCGCAAATAGAATTACTAAAAACTCATATTACAAATATAGCTGCTTTAGAGCCTGATGCTTTAATAGTAGCAACTCCAGGGGTTGTAGCACTTTGTCATGAATTAGCTCCAAATATACCAATTCACCTTTCAACTCAAGCAAATGTTATGAATTATCTTGATGCAAAAGTTTATTACGATATGGGTGTAAGAAGAATAATAGCAGCACGAGAAATTAGTCTTAAAGATGTTGAAGAGATTAAAAAAATGTTGCCAGATTTAGAAATAGAAATCTTTGTACATGGAAGTATGTGTTTTGCTTATAGTGGAAGATGTTTAGTAAGTGCTGTTCAAATGGGAAGAGTTCCAAATCGTGGAAGTTGTGCAAATGATTGTCGTTTTGAATATACATTATATGCTGGAAATGAAGAACACGGAACATTATTTAGACTTGAAGAACAACCAGATATTGGAACATATATTTTCAATGCAAAAGATATGAATTTATCTGCTCATGTTGATGAGATTTTAGCAAGTGGTGCAGTTGATAGTATTAAAATTGAGGGTCGTACAAAGTCACCTTATTATGCTGCAATTACAGCTTATACTTATCGTATGGCAATTGATGATTTTTACAATGGTTGCTTTGATGCCAAAAAATATGAAGATGAATTAAATACAACAAAAAATCGTGGATTTACAGATGCTTATCTTATCCATAAACCATTTGAAAAGAATGATACTCAAAATCACGATTATGCTATGAGTGTTGGTACTTTTGAAGTTAGTGGACTTGTAGTTGAAGATGAAGAGCATTTTATGTGTAAATACAAAACTTATCCAAATGACGAGATAGAGATACTTGCCCCTTTAAATAGTAAAATTGATGAGATTGACAATGAGATAGGTGCTATTTATAAAAAAGAAAATGGCAAATATTATATAAAATTCAAAAAAATAATAACAAAACTTGAAAAAGAGTTAGAATCAGTTCATAGTGGAAATACAAATCCTATAAAATTACCTACAAAACTGCCGTATATGACAATGTTTAGGGTAGAATCAGAATTTGAGTTAGAATAAACTCAAACTCTTTCAATGTTACAATCAGTAACCGTCAATAATCCAAAAATAACTATATAAGTATATCTTTACGAAAACTTTGCTAAAATTAATCCAATTATTGTCAGCTTTTTATAAAAATAAGAGGTTGATTTAAAAGGGGATTATATGGAACATATGGATTTTGCTCATCCTTACTTCGGTGCTTTTATGATGTTTGTAATAACATTTGGAGCATTTACAGCAACAACAGTTGCTTCGAGATTTGTAAGTAGAAAACTAGCGAGACTAGATACTGAGAAGTTAAAGTGTACACTTTATGAGTGTGGACCTGAGGTTACGAAACAACCAAATAGTATATCAGTACAGTTTTATTTAATGGCACTATTATTTATCTTATTTGATGTGGAAATTATATTTATGTTTCCATGGGCTGTAGATTTTAAAGTTCTTGGTTGGTTTGGTTTTGTTGAGATGATTTTATTTATTCTTTTATTAACTATTGGTTTTATATACGCATGGAAAAAAGGAGCCCTTGAATGGCACAGCATAAAGTAAATTATCTAGCAGATGGTGGAACACCAATCAAACTTACAACTGTAGATAAGCTTGTAAACTTTGGTCGAAGTAATTCACTTTGGCCTATGACTTATGGATTAGCATGTTGTGCTATTGAAATGATGGCTTCTGGAGCTTCAAGATTTGACTTCGATAGATTTGGTACTATTTTTAGAGCTAGTCCAAGACAATCTGATGTTATTATTGTTGCTGGAACTTTAACTAAAAAACATGCAGAGTTTATGAGAAGATTATATGACCAAATGCCTGACCCTAAATGGGTTATTTCTATGGGAAGTTGTGCAAATACTGGTGGTATGTTTAATACTTATGCTACTGTTCAAGGTGTTGATAGAGTTATACCTGTAGATGTATATCTTCCAGGTTGTGCCCCGCGACCTGAAACTATTCAATATGCACTTATGATGCTTCAAAGAAAAATCAGAAGCAAACCAGCAAGCATAGCACAAAAAGCGAAAAGGTTAATATAATGAGAGCATATCAAAATAAACAAGATGTACAAAAAAAGTCTTACTATACAGATAGATTTTATATTACACCTCAATTAGCAAGAGAACCTATCTTTAATGATTCTACATGGAGCAACGATGTTTCAAGTTTATCAAAAAAAGTTACAGTAAAAGAATCTTATATTGAACTAGACCATTTAGTAATATATATTGATGTTACTCAAAATGTTCAAGCTATTAAACACTTAAAAGAGATTTGTGCTTATGATTTCTTAATGGAATTAACTGCTGTTGATTATATATCAACTCAAGGTGGGTTTGAAGTTGTATATGAGATGTTATCAACAACAAAACACAAAAGAGTAAGAGTTAAATGTTTTATTGAAGAGGGTGAAGCAATTGAATCTGTAAATTCATTATTTAGAATGGCTGATTGGTCTGAGCGAGAGATGTTTGATATGTATGGAATTAAATCAAACAATCATCCATTATTAAAAAGAATTCTTATGCCAGATGATTGGACAGGACATCCATTATTAAAAACTTATCCAATGATAGGTGATGAAGCTGCTAGATGGTATGAAGTTGATAAAATCTTTGGAAAAGAAGCAAGAGCAACAGTAGGTCCAGAGATAAGAGATCAAGCTGTTGTAGATAGATATGATAGTGAACTTTTTGCAAGACTAGGACATGAAGTACCAAAAGGTACACCAATATCAGAAGGTAATGAACCTGATACTCCTATTAGATATCAAGAAGATGGTGGAGTTACTGCATTTGGTAAGAAAATAATCACACCATTTGATGATATTGAATCAGAACAATTAGAAGAGAGAAGGTAAGTTTATGCAAGTTAAAAATAGATTAAAACCGTTTTTTGAAAATATCACTTTTGATAGAGATGATAATACTATGGTGGTTAACTTTGGACCACAGCATCCATCAGCTCACGGACAGTTAAGATTAATTCTTGAACTTCAAGGTGAAGAGATTATGAAAGCTCATCCAGATGTTGGTTATCTTCATAGAGGTATGGAGAAAATGGGTGAAAATATGATGTATAATGAATT
>CAYUNC010000140.1:0-3266 GCA_964445915.1 uncultured Arcobacter sp. | reverse complement strand
ACTTTAGAACAAATTATGATAAATTTACAAATTAAAGATAAAGTTATGGCAGCAGCTATAAATATGGATATTGTCAAAAAAGACAATTGGGATACTTTTATCCCAAAAGATGGTGATAAGATTGAACTTTTACAGTTTGTTGGTGGTGGCTGATAGTTTATGTTTATTGTCAAAATACTTCATAAACTCAGAATCAAAATACTCTTTTTGTTCTAACCAAACCTTACTATAGTTTGGTCTATCCATCCAATCTAAGATATCTTCTTCCCAACCTTGCCATTGTGCTGACTTTGCTTTTTTTGGTGTTCTTGAATACATTAAAAATGCTCGTTCAAAAATAGATACTCTTATTAATAAAATAGCTTCTTCCTGCTTCTCTTCTTGCTCATTCAATTTAGCAGGAGTTTCATATGGTGTATCAAAAATATCCAGATTAGAGTATTCTAAACATAGCTGTTGTAATTCTATATATTTATTATCTAAAGCATCATAAGTACCATATTCTGCTGCTTCTCTTTGAAGTCTTTGCTCTTTTATATAAATAAAAATAGCAGTAGGTACTCCTAAAATATTTACTATAGCTGTAGCTAATTCAATATTGTTAGATATAAATTCATACATTAAAAAGTTCTAAAATATTTTCTAAAGGTCTACCAATAATTGCTTTGTTTTGATTTATTCCAAGGGGTCTTTCTATCAGTATGGGATATTGAACCATAGCATCTACTAATTCACCAGAAGTTTTATCTTTATTGTCTAAATCAAGCTCTTTATACATATCTTCTTTTACTCTCATTATATCTCTAATATCAGAAATATCCATCATCTTTATAACCTCTTGAATCTCAGTAAAACTCGGCTTATCTATTAAATATTCACGAATTTCAAATACTACCTTCATCTGATCAAGTACCTTGATACATTCTCTTGATTTACTACAGTTTGGATTGTGCCAAATTATCATATATTTCCCTTTTTTATTTTATACAAATGCTATTTGATAGCCTTGCCCTTTTATATTTTTTATTAGTTTCTTATCAGTTTTTACTCTAAATCTTTTGATAAAAGTTCTAAGTCTTTCATCACTAATTTCATCTTCTCCTGCCCATAATGTCTTTTTTAATTCTCTATCAGTACAAACAGCATGACTTTTCTTTATTAACAATGATATAAATTGATTTTCTTGTCTTGTTAATGATATAAGTTTATTATTAAGATATAAAGTATTGGTATTGGTATTAAATCTAAAATCTTGAGCTAAAGAGATGATATTATTTACTAAAGTAGTACTAATTGACACAATATATTCTAAAAGTTCTTCTGGGTCAAAAGGTTTAACAAAATATTTTAAAATTCCTACATCAATGGCTTCTAATAATATCTTAGAATCACTAAAGGCACTTAATATAATAACAGATATCTCAGGATTGATTCTTTTTAGTTCTTTAACCATCTCTAAACCAGTCATTTTAGGCATCATAATATCAGTAATAATAAGATCAGGAGATATTGCTTTAAACATCTCTACACCCTCTTCGCCATTAGATGCTATATCAAAACTAGCAAAATTATCTCCCAAGGCTTCTTTTAGAAGTAAAGATAATTTTTGCTCATCTTCTACCAATAAAACTTTTAATTCTTTTAAAAAACTATTATTTACACTCATGCTCACACTCCATTGGAATTTTTATTACAAAGGTTATACCTTTTTTATTGGTATCTTGTTGTATATTTATAGTACCATTAAAGCCTTGCTCACAAATCATCTTAGACATAAATAATCCTAGTCCAGTACCAGCACTCTCGTGTTTTGTTGTGAAATATGGTTCAAATAACTTATCTATATTTTCATCTTTTATTCCACCAGCATTATCTTCTATAATAATCATAGCAAAATTACCATCTTTTTTAGTTGTTATTTTTATCGTTTTTTCATTAATACTATTTTGATTAAAGGCATCTTTTGAATTTTGGATAAGATTTATTAATACTTGAGATAGTTCATTTGGGATACCTAAGATAGTTATATTAAGTAAATTGGTTTCAATAGTAATATTTTCTTTTCTGATTATTCTTCGCAAGATTGTAATAGATTCAGTAATGCTATCTTTTAAATCAAAACATTTTTTCTCTTTTTCTGGTTTAAAAAAGTTTGTAAAATCATTAATTGTATTTGACATATGTTGTATAATATCTTTACTTTCTATATAATATTTTTTTATATCATCTTCATTACTATTTAATGAAGCTTTTTTTATATTATAGGTTGCAAGACTTAGTTCTGTTAGAGGTTGTCGCCATTGGTGAGCGATATTTGCAAGCATATGCCCTAAACTTGCAAGTCTAGATTGCCAAAACATAACCTTTTGTTTCTCTTCTAATTCTTCTTTTAAAAGTACTTCTTTTGTTACATCAAAACGAATAGCAATATATTCAACAATATTATCATCTTCATCAAGTATAGGAGTCACCGTTGTATTTACATAAAAAGTTGTTCCATTTTTATTTAAGTTTTTTACTGTACTTTTATATGTTTCTTTATTTTTTATAGTTTCCCAAAGTTTCTTAAATTCAAGCATTGGAACACTTGGATGACGAACTATATTGTGGTTACTTCCTATTAGTTCATCTTTTGTGTATCCAGATATCTTACAAAATTCATCATTTACAAAAGTGATAATTCCAGCAGTATCTGTCCTTGATATTATATTACTTTTTTCAATTGCATCTATATATTGTTGGAGTAGCATAATTATTTATGAATTATTTTCTTCTTTGTTAAAATTCACACTTATAGCACTTTTCATTCTTTTAATACTCTCTTCAACTCCAAGAACTGCTATCACATCATATACTGATGGTGCTTGTGTTCCACCTGTTAAACTTATTCTAATTGGTTGAAAAAGTTGAGGGAATTTTAATTCATTTGATTCAATAAATGGTTTCGTTACTGCTTCAATATCTGTAGGAAGATGCAATGTATCTTTACCTTGCTCTAATACAACAATATATTTCTCAAGCATATCAACAGTAGTCTCTTTAATAAACTTTTTTGTACCTTTTGCCTCATAAGAAGTTGGTACATCCAAAATACTATCTATAGAAGTTTTTAACTCTACAAGAGTATTTGCTCTCTCTTTACATAAATCTAGCACCATCTCTTTTTTATCATGACCGTGAATCTCACAACCATAATATTTAAGTTCTGTTGCTAGTCTTTCATTTGATACATTTTTAATATAGTGAGAATTTAACCATAAAAGTTT
>CAYUNC010000139.1:0-3301 GCA_964445915.1 uncultured Arcobacter sp. | reverse complement strand
TTTTATCTTTTTTGGTACTGGTTTTTTATATATTTTAGTTAAATAAGTTTTTGCAATATAACCTCTATCTATTTTAATCCAAATATATCCATTTTTTGCTACTATTTTTTTTAGTCCAATAACTTCATTACCAGTTTGTAAATAACCTACTATACTACTTGAAGGTGATGCTTTTTCTCTTATATTTAAAGAATATGATGATACTACATACTTTTGATTTATAACTACTTGTTGTTCTTGTGCGAACATATTACTACTAAATAAACTTACCACTAGAACTATAGCTATTTTCTTACTTATTAAATTATTCAAATTATTTCCTCTTTTATATATATGAAGTGTAACATTTTATTTATTAAAGCTTATAATATTTTAAATGATTATAATACTTTTATTTAATACACCATAGTAGATGTTAATTAAACAAAAGATATAATCTAATCTATGAAATATATATTTACTTTACTTTTTACTATATCAACACTTTATGCAGATATTGCATTTAAAGAAACTCGATATATGGCTGCACTTGATATTGATAGAGTTATGGCTGGTAACTTAAATATCATAGAAGATGTTATGACTATTAAATACTCTCAACCATCAGGAAAAACAATCACTTATTATAATGATAAAGTAACTATTTTAGAAAGTGATGATACAAAAACTTATACTTTTGAAGAGTATCCACAAGCTTCATATCTTGGATTGATTTTAAAAGCTATTATAAAAGACAACTATATCTCACTTGAAGAGGTATTTAAAATAAACATTGATAAGAACAATATTACATTAGAAGCAAAACCAATGATACAAAACAATATGGAACAAATAGAGATAATAAAAAAAGATAAAAAGAAAACTATCATTATAAGTATGTCAAACAAAGATAAGATTACAATTGAAACTATTAATTAGATTTTCAAATTTTATTATCTTTGGGATAGTATTAGCTTTATTCTTTACAATTCAACCAAATAAAAAAATATCACTAGAACTATCATCTATGCTTACTGGTGATGATAAGAAGTTTTATAACATATCTGAAAAACTAGGTTTTATGAAGACTTTTTTAGTTGCTGTTGAGGGCTTTGAACAAAAAGATTTAGAAAAACTTCATAAGATTAAAAAACTACTAAAAAATCATCCAGAGATAACTATAAACAACCAACTAAATAATAAAAACTTACAAAAATTTAAAAAGCAATATAATCTATACATTAATGATTTTAAATATAAAGATTACAATGAGATAGATACAACAAAAGAGTTAAAAAATATCTATAATCAGATGCTATCATCACCTTTTTATTTTAATCTAAATAAGAATGACCCTTTAAATATTGTTAAAAAAGAGATTGTATCAAAGAAATTAAAACTAAAGAATGGAAACTTAACTATTGGAGAATATGGTTATTTTGCAGTTTTTAATATTAATTCTAAGATTGATGAGCGTTCACGAATAAAAATATACAATGATATTCACAATCTTTTAGGAGAGTATAAAGATATAAAGTTTTTTAGTTCAATTTTTTATTATGTAGAGAACTCTGAAAAAATTCAGTCAGATGTAGCTTGGATTATCTTTGCATCTATGCTAGTGCTAAGTATCTTATATCTTGTAATACTAAGAAACATATATCTGTTTTTAAATATTGCTCTAACTTTAATCTCTTCTGTAATAATTGGTCAGCTTGTAGTAACTTCGTTTTTTCCTGTAGTTTCTATCATCGCTTTAGTTTTTGCAACTGCAGTTACTTCTGTATCTATAGATTATATGTTTCATCACTATTTACACAACTATTACAACAAAAAGCAAGATTTTAATAAGTCAGTATTTTATGGATTTTTGACAACTATAACTGCATTTATTTTAATGTCATTTATAAACTTTCCACTAATTCAACAAATATCAATTTTTACAATTGCTTCACTTCTAGTTGCTTATGTACATTTTGCTTTTATCTACCCTCACCTAAAAATAAAACATAAAGAGCCATATTCAAAAGAAAACTATAAAAGTCCTTTTACTATTAAAGGCTATAAGTTAGTTGTATTTTCTATAGTTATTATTATTATCTCTATATTTTATTCTAAGATTGATTTAAATATAAAAAACTTAGATTATCAAAATAAAAAATTGATAAAAACAGACAACTTCTTTAGAGATAATTTAAATCAAAGTGAAAAATCTGCTATTTTAATTACAGCTAATAGTTGTGATGACTTAATAGCACACTCAAAGATTGTAAAAGCTATTGATAAAGATTGTTTTGCTCCACTTTCAATGCTTCTATCAGAACATCAATATATCCAAAAGCTAGAAGAGATTGAGCAATTTGATTTTGATAAACTAAAAACAAATATAAATACATCAGCTAAAGCTGTAGGTTTCAAAGATGGTTATTTTGATAATAGTTATAGTAAAGAAAATCTGCATCAACCTTATCCTCATTATACTATAAAGATGATACAAGATTTAGGTTTTGATTTAATATATACTGAGAATAAATATACTGCTTATGCAATGATAAGCCCTGATAAGAAAGATGAAATTTTAAATCTAGACTTTGTAAAAGATGCTCGAACAAAAGTATTATTTGAGAACTCTATAAAAAAAGTACACAATGAATTGACTTTGTTTGGTGGACTAACTTTACTTTTGATTATCACTATTTTAGCAATTGTTACAAAAAGAAGATTTTTACAAGCATTTACTTATATAGTTTTTCCAATATCTCTAATCCTTTGTTATAGTTGGTTTGTACCTCTAAATATTTTACATATGTTTATGGCATTTGTTGTACTTGCTATTGGGATAGATTATGGAATATATATGAACGAACCAAAACTTTCACACAATACCACTTTGGCTATTATATTTTCTTTGATTAGTACTTTTGCTGGATTTGGGGTATTGGTTATAAGTGAGATTAACTCTTTGTTTTCTATTGGGATGACTGCTATTATTGGGGTATTGGGTATATTATTTTTACTATTATTTCAGAAAAGAAGTAATCAAAAATAATATACTAGTCCAATACTAGATAGCTTTTTTTAGATTATTTTTTGCTAATAACCAAACAGCTATATTTTCATCATGTATTAATATCTCTAAAACTTTTGGTGAAGTTTCAGGGTCATTAGCAATAGTTACTTTTACATTTAATGATACATTACTATTTTTACCATAGAAATAATCATAATTCAAATCAGAAAATCTATCTCCTGCATTTGCTATACTTATCATTGATGATACTACTAATATTGTTGTTAAAATTTGTTTCATTTTTTATCCTTT
>CAYUNC010000138.1:0-3348 GCA_964445915.1 uncultured Arcobacter sp. | reverse complement strand
AAAGCTTCTGCACAAGAGATTGCTTGGCTCTTTTTAAATATTAGCGTTGCGTTTACGGGAATACCAACTGATGTGAGCTCTTTCATTGCAATATAACCAGCTTCAGTTGCCGGTACTTTAATCATTACATTTTCTCTGCCTATCTCTGCAAAAAGTCTTTTTCCCTCTGCAATAGTTGCCTCAGCATCATCACAAAGAAATGGGTCCACTTCTATACTCACGTAACCATCATCTTTTCTTTCATAAAGTGGTTTGAGGATATCTGCTGCTTTAGTTATATCATAGATAGCAACCGCTTCATATTTCTCTTTTGGTGAGAGAGTCTCCAAGCTAGCGAGTTGCTCCTTATATGCTGGAGAATTCAGTATTGCATTTTTAAATATAGCTGGATTTGAAGTCGCTCCATTGATTATGCCCTTTTCTATCAGTTCTTTAAACTCATTATCTAAATAATCTCTTTCAATAAAATCTGCCCAAAGCGAAAACTTCAAATCTTCAATATACATATGATTCCTATAATTACTAAATTGTTTTGACTCTATTATAGCCCAATAAAAATAAAATAAAAATATGAATCACCGTTAAAATGCAACATACTTCAAAGGAGATATAACTTAACTCAAAAGTCATGTTTGTATCTATATATAAATCATACAAACCATCATTAAAATATCTAAATAAATAATATACAACTAGCATATATATAACTGTTATAAGCAACATCTGATTTGATAAAAAAATTTTCTTATAGTTTAAAATGTAGAGTAGTGCAGAGAGACCAACAAAATAGAGGAGATAATAAGCAGATGTGAATAGCCCTACTAAAACTGAGTGTGTAACGGGCAGTAAAAGTAAACTAAGTGAGTACTTTATCAATTTCGACACTAAAGCGACTACCCTTCTCTGAACTCGTAACACCTATCTTGCCGTTAAATTGTTTTTGAACAATCATCTGACTCATATAGAGGCCAAGTCCTGTTCCATTTCGACCTTTTGTACTAAAATAAGGTTCAAAAATTCTACTTAGATCTTCTTCTTTGATGCCATCTGCATTATCCTTGATAATTATTGTAACTGTGTCTCTTTTTTCTTCTACAGATATAATAATTTTAGGATTCTCTACATTTGCTAAAACTAATGCGTCTATCGCATTATTGATGATATTTAAGATAACCTGTATAAGTTCATTTAAATATGTTTTAATAAAAATATCTTTTTGACTAGACTTATCTACTTCTATAGAAATCTTCATACCCTTTAATCTAGGAAGCACAAAATTTATAGCTTTATCTATAACTTGATGTATCTCAATATCTGAAAGCTCTTTATTTGGATGAAAGTAGGTTTGAAAATCATCAATTGTATTAGAGAGGTAAACAACAGTGTCGCTAATATCTTCAAGTGCCTTATCTAGTGCATCATCATCTATCTTATCACCCAAAAGTTTTTTAACCTGTAGATTTGATACACTTAATGTAACTGTTGAGAGAGGTTGTCGCCACTGATGGGCTATCATACTTATCATCTCGCCCATCACAGCCTGTCTTGACTGAGCAGATAGAAGTTGATCTTTATGAACAAGCTCATCAATCTGCTTTTTCAGTAATAGTTGCTGATTAAAAATCAAATTTCTAGCTTCATCCATCTTAAGCTGATAGAAGTGAATTACAACACTCATAATCATCAAAACAAAAGCGATATAGCTCACTTGAAACATAGAGTACTTGACCTCTATAAATGGCTGTAGTGGAGCTAAAAGAAGAACAGAAATTGTAAAAGCAACCCAGTATAAAGCCTCTCTCTTCTTCTGAAGATATAGTAAAATAATCGGGTAAGTATAGAGCCATACATGTTTTAATGCACCTGGGTCACTTGTATAAACAAGATATAAAAAGAAAAAAGTGAACTGTATAGTTAGAACCAAAGATACATAATCAAATGATCTTCGATAAAATCTCAAAATAAATAACAAAAGTACATTAATTAATAAAAGTGAAAGTTCAAACTCTTTTAAATTTTCTATCTCTCTTACATAGTTAACAATTATTCCATAAATGAGGCTTATTGAGGATAAGACAATAGCAATATTCATCATCTGAAATTTACTCTTTAGTGTCAGCTCGGAATCATCAAAGCTCCAACCACTAGTAAAAAACTTATCAAATATCAAACTCATCCCGAATCAACCCCTATTTATGGCAAATATATTTTATCTTGTAGCTCATTATACTCTAGTTTAACTTCACTGTCTAAAGTAATACCACCGCCACTTTTATAACTGTATTTATTGTTACTTTTTTCTATAAATCGTATCATAACACCACTATCTAACGTCTCTCCATCATAAAAACCAAAGACACCGCTAAAAAAGCCTCTATCATATCCTTCAACATCTTCAATGATTTCCAATGTACTTTTTTTTGGAGCACCACTTATACTTCCTGCAGGTAAAATTGATTCAAGTATAGTTCCTAACTTTTCATGCCACGCTTCTCCAACATTCCCACTAATATGTGAGCTAACCTGCAAGAGTTTTTTATCACCAGCATTTATCTCTGTAATGTATCTAAACTCTTCTACTTTTACATCAGTTGATATGATTGATAGGTCATTTCTGAGCAAGTCAACTACCATAATATGCTCAGCCATCTCTTTTGCATCATTTAAAATTTTCTCTTTAGCATTAGGCAGTGAAGAGTCAATTGTCCCTTTCATAGGATAAGTATGTATCTTAGCTGCGTTTATCTGCACAAACTTCTCCGGAGAAAAGCATACAAACTCATCTTTGAAACGCAGCTTATAATGTGCATTTGCAAGGGAATATATCTCTTTTAAACTAAGTTTTGATTCTATTGGGGTTGCTTGCGTGAGATTTAAAATATAGGTCTCACCTGACTCTATTTTTTTTATGACTCTGTTAAACTTCTCTTGGTAATTTTGAAATTTTATAGGGTTAGTTTTAAGGTAATGGCTATGTTCACTGTATTCGTAGTTTTCATTTATACAAAACTCAACATCTTCTTTTTCAAGGTCTTCAAGTAAAATCACTTCAAGTTTTTGAGCTTTAAAATCTGATATAAATAAAAAAGGTTTTCTCTGACGTCCGAGAGTATTTAAATCAGAGAAGTTCATCAAAGGCTAGCTCGAAGCTATCAACTTTTTAAGAATTGCCATTCTAATATTTACACCATTTGTAACTTGTTCTAAAACCTTACATCTGCTATCAGCTAAAAGAGCATCACATATATCTATATTTCTATGAACTGGTCCAGGGTGCAGTAAAATTATATCTCTACTCCCAACTAACTCTGTTGTGATACAAAAATCACTTGCATAATCTTTAAGTGA
>CAYUNC010000137.1:0-3401 GCA_964445915.1 uncultured Arcobacter sp. | reverse complement strand
TCAATTTCCCATCAAGTTCATACTTCTTCAAATACCCACGAGGAGTCAAAACCATACCATTTGAAGTAAGTCTAGTATTTGAGTTACATACTATTATCAAAGTTGACATACTAATAAGTGGATTTGTAATATCTTCTTTGATTAGTTCTGTTGTAGTAGTAATAGTTATTTTTTCTTTATCTTCACGACCTACATGTGATGCAACAATTGCTATTAGTTCATCTTTTTGCTCTAGTGCCTTTAAGAAGTTTTGATATGGTTTGATTCTTTTTTTAGATTTAGGATTGTAAATACCTATTACAAAATCCCCCTCTAGTGCTAACTTAACTCTTTTATCTATCAAATCAATATCAGTTAATTTATCAGACAAAGATATAACAGCAAAATCTTGAGATACAGGAGCTCCCACTCTTGATGCAGCTGCTAAAAATGAAGTAACCCCAGGAAGTGAAATGATTTCAATCTCATCCCATAAATTTTTTTCATCCATAAGTTCAACCACAAGTGTTGCCATACCAAATACATTTGCATCGCCATTTGAGATGATACAAGTTATTTTTCCTTGTCGTGCATATTCTATTGCCATAGCACATCTTTCTATCTCGTGAGTCATACCAGAAGTATAAAGTTCTTTACCCTCTAAGATTGATTCTAACTCTCTTGCATACTTGCTATAAGATACTACAACTTCACACTCTTTGATAGCTTCAGAAGCTTCAGGTGTAAGATAGTTTAACCCACCTGCTCCACTACTTACTATATATAATTTATTTTCCATTTTATATTGCTCCTGCTATTGTTATTTGTTTATTGTAAACTTCTTTTTTTATGATTAATTCTTTATATTTAGAAACCAAAATACTCGCTGGTTCTGCTACACCTTTTAGTCCAAAGAATTTTGTAGCTTGTGAAGTACTAAATTCATTTTCAAGTGAATTAATATTATCTTTTTTATAAAACTTTATATCAAAGTTGTATTTATTAGCAAACTCTAAAAGTCCAACTTCATCACTCTTTGCATCAAATGAAGCTATATTTTTTATTTGTGATAACTTCAAGTTATTTGTAACTAAAAATAAAAATATAGCTTTTTGAATCTCTTCAAAGCTTGTATCTCTATTGCAACCTATTCCTAAAAATACTTTTGGTTTAAAGGTAAGATTGTCATTTACTTGTTCAATATTTGGCAAGATAATCACACTATTTTCATCTATATCTTTAGTATCTATTAATTCTAAGTTTTCTTTATTTGACAATGCATCAAATACTTTGAAATAAGTGCAAACTTTTACTTCTTGTTTATTTAAAAGTCTATTTGATATATTTGCTAGGGCTTTTATATTTAGTATTTCCCAGTCATTTTCTTTCGCTTCCATCTCAAAACTCAAAGTATTTGTTTGGTCTGTTGCTGTTGTGATGAAGTTTATACAATTAGGAAGTTTAGTAGTTAGTGTAGATGCAAGTTCATTTGCCCCACCTAAATGACCACTTAAAAGTGGAACAATCTTTGTTAAATCAAGATTTATTACTAATACTGCGGGGTCTGTAGATTTATCTTGAAGCAAAGGGGCAATTTTTCGTACAACTGCACCCATAGCAACAATACAAATAATAGCATCATAAGTTTTCCAAGCACCAGGCATTATATCATCAAGCTTATCATAAACAATAAAGTTTGATAAGCTGTGTTCCAAATTTTCTTTTCCGTATATATCTATATTTGCATCATCTAAATAAGTATTCAACTTCATAGCACTATTTAGGCTTGGTTGATTTATAGTGATAATTGCTATTTTAGATAAGGTGCTTATAAATTATCCCATCTATTTCATCTAATGCCATTTGTTCTATTTGGTTCTCATTATCAATAATTGCTAAGATTTTACTATCAAACATATAATTGTCTGCAAGTTTTTGCGAAGATTTAAGTATCTTACTTTCTGGCATAATATAACTAGCCCCAAGGTTTGAAGCATATATAAGCTCTTGTATTGTTGTAACTTTTACAATACATCTTATATCATTTGCTTGAGTATATTTTAAAGTATCTATATCAAAGTTAAAAAGTACAGTTGAGTTTGATTTAGTAGTTTCTATATCTTTTATAGTTTCTATTTTTTCTATAGTTTCATAAGGTATATTTTCATCACCAATTAAAATCATTTTAGACACTCACTGCTACAAAAGTATTTACCATTGCTCAATATAGCATCATCTTTTGAAACAAATACATTACAAGTAGGACACTCAACAAAAGTGTCTTCTAACTCTTTGTCTTTTTTATCTTTTATATTGTGTTCTCGGCTTTTTTTAAAAAATACAAGATATATAAAAAACAATACCCCCATAAATGCCATAAACTTAAATATCATCAAATAATCCTTGTCGTTTCATATACAAATAGTTTCTATGTTCGCCAACACTAACTATTTCATAATTGTCTATCTTAGCCTTCGCTATTTCCTCTTCGCATAAACTACCTTTATAAAATAAATATTCAGTATTTACATCACTTAAGTTTTTTGTTAAACTTAACAACAAAGAAGTATTTGTAACAGCTCTACTTGTGATAAGTTCATAACTTGTAGGGATAATATCCTGTGCTTTTTTATGAATAACTTCTACATTTTTCAAGCCCAAAGCATTTTTCACAAAGTTTAAAAATGCAACTCTTTTTGCTCTAGGTTCTATCAAAGCAACTTTTGCTTCAGGACGAGCAATTGCTAACAACATACCAGGATAACCAGCACCAGTACCAACATCAGCCAGACTTTCAAAACTATTTATAAACTTCAAAGGATATACACTATCAACAATATTATCTTTTATCTGTAAAGTTTTCAAAGCACCCGTAAGATTGTGAACAGCACCCCACTCTTGAAGTAACGATACAAATGTATCACAACGCTCATAAAACAAGTCATCAAACTCTAAACCTAACTCTTCTAATTTATTTTTTAACATTATAAAAGATGATCCATCTTGTCTTTTTTTACTTGTAAGTAATCAGTATTTTGTTTAGTCTTTCCAACTTTTATAGGAACTCTATTTACAATATCAACTTTCAAATCATTTAGTTTATGAGGATTGTTACTAAGTAAGTTTATTTTATCAATTTTTAAATAATCAAATATAAAATCAACTATCTCATAAGTTCTCTCATCATCTTTAAAACCTAATTGATGATTTGCCTCAACAGTATCAAGTCCACCATCTTGTAAAGCATAAGCATTTACTTTATTAAGAAGCCCAATATCACGACCCTCTTGTCTTAAATATATAACCATACCATTATTGTCATTTATAAAATCAAGAGCATAGTTCAGTTGTGCTTGACAATCACACTTTATACTACCTATTGCATCACCTGTTAAACATTCACTATGTATTCTTACATTTGG
>CAYUNC010000136.1:0-3436 GCA_964445915.1 uncultured Arcobacter sp. | reverse complement strand
CAACAACAAGCGAAATAAAAAAAGTTTTTTTATATCTTGGAATTGTTATTGGTATCGGAGGAATTTTCGCTGGAGTTGTATTTGGTATGAGCGGATTATGGGTACTTAGTACTTTTGATATAGTATCATTACCTAAAGATGTGTATCCAACAACAACTCTACCATTAGACTTAAGCTTAAAAGACTTCTTTATGATTGTGTCTGGTGCTTTTGTTATTGTTGTTGCGTCTGCTTATTATCCCGCTAAAAAAGCGAGTGAAGTTGATATTTTAACTGTTCTAAGAAATGAGTAATAAGAAAAATTAGTTGCTTATGTTTATATCGCCTATAGATTTGATTAAATCATAAGGTAAAAGTAGAGCCCTTTTTACAATATTTATAGGAGCAACGACGATATCTTTTGCTAATAAAGATTTTACTTTTGGATTTGTTAGTTTACCAGTAATTTTCATTGTCGTTGATATAGTATTGTCTTCACCAAGTATTATATACCCAACTAGAGGTATTTTTGAAACACTGCTTCCTAAATCTGTTTTTAGATTAAGTGTCACATCAACCTTGTCTCTATTTAAGTCAGCAATGCCTCCTCCTAAAATATCAATCTCTTTTGAGTCTAAGAAAAAGTCAGAGATGTTAAAAACACTTTGTTTAGCATTGAAATTCATATAGGCACTTTTAATTTTTAATCCATGTTTACTATAACCAGGCAGAGAAAAAGTAGCTAGAGATGGAACAGTATTGATAAAAGCTAGGATATTGTTAATCATTTTATAGTCAGTTATAGTTGTATCTGTTATATAAAACAGACCATCATAGTTCTCAATCGTTCCATTCATTGAGAAGTTTAATTTTCCACCCTTAAACTCTGCAAGAGAAAAAAGGTTCTCCATAAAATCATCATTAAAGTTTTCTCCATATAGATGCATTTTTTTATCTTCTAGTTTAAATCCAGCATGACCATTTTTATGCTCTAGTTGTGCAGTTGTAATGTTGTTTTGATACTGAAGACTCATTTTATTAGATATGATTTTTCTACTATTGCCTATGTATAAATAAGAGTTCGATGCATCTAACATAATATTTTTACTATCTTTTTTATTAGATGATGTGTTCATATCTTCAAGCAAATGCAATAATTCAGGTATATTTATACCACTATCTTTAATTTTGACATTTATATTATGATTTATTTTGACATTAATTTTTTTATTTATATTGATAGATGATTTTTTAGAATTTATTTTTCCTTTTATTTTATACTTATCAACAGGAATGTTGTTTTCTACAAGTATCTTGTAGGGATATGAAATATCTGCATTAAACCTAATGGATTTTTCCTTTTTCTTCTTATGAAATTCCACTTTTCCTTGTGTTAATTTCAACTTTTGTAGAAGCTTTGAACCACCTGATATTTTAGATAGCGAATTAAGTTCAGCATTCCAGCCTTCATCGGTAATGGTAAACGTTGAATCAAGTTCACTTGAACGGATTTTAATACTCTCTTGTGATGCTTCAAAGGAAAATATTAGTTTATCTTTAGTATAAAATAAAGTATCCCTATCTTGGATATTTAAATCTTTTAATCCCAATATTCCAGTACCATTTTTTGTGTTGTAGAATGCATTAACTTCTGTGCTAATAAGACCATCTGTGCTAAGTAGATCTGCTTTCTTAAGATTAATACTGTAAGCTCCTATATCAAGCACGGCATTGTTAAAATCAAATTCGGAACCATCAATGTTGAAAAGTATATTTGATACTGATGATACAGTGAGTGTGTCATCATATGAAATATTTAATGGTGTATTTGATTGTGAAAATTCAATACCTTTGTAATCAAGATTTAATATATCAACTCTAAGATCTAACTTCATTGTATCTATAGATATGTTTCCTGCAACAAAGCCTGATGCAACTTCATCTATTTCAAAAAATGTTGTAGGTAATTTTACTAAAAGTTTCTCTAAATCAAAAGGTACACTCGTTTTATTTAAGTTGAGAATAAAATCATCATATCTCCATCTTGACTTTGCTATATCAATCCTATCATTATTTGGTGATATGTTATAAATAATTTTGATTGGGTTCTTATCTAAAAGTAACCTACCTTCACTAAGAGCTATATGTTCAGCCTTAAAAGAAATAGTACCTTCTGAAGCTTTAGCGTTAAAGATTACATCAACTTCTGCTGTAACAATATCTTTGTATTTTGCCTTCATATTGTTTATTTCAACATTGTGATTATTAAGTTTTATATATGCATCAAACACATCAATATTTAATCCCAAGTAGTCAAAATTAGCTTTTTTACTAAAAAAGTCTCCTCTGGCATCAATATCTATTGTTATTAAATTAACTTTGATTGTAAGATTTGTAGACACTTCACCTTTTTTTTGTAAGAAGGGTAGGTCTATTTTATAATTAGATAGTATCGTTAGCATATCTTTGTTTATCATACCGTCAAACAGTAGATGCAGGGTTAAAATCTCTTGAGGTGTCGAGAAATCTATCTTGAGCCAACTTTTGTCTAAAAACATACCGTAAGAGTAGGCCTCTTTTGGGTATATAAAAAGTATTCCATCTTTAAATTCTAAAAGTGTTTTTTTTGTATGAATAGAATCTAGTTTCCTATCATAAGTATAATTCATCTTATTTACAGTTGTTTTAATATGTATATTTTTATAGGCCTCACTGAACTTGTTAAATTCTATAAAGCCATCGGCACTATCAATAGTTACATGCGACATATCAATAGCATCTAATGCCCAGTATCTTACTCCTTTTGGTAAGTTTGCTATATTGATTAAATGAGTAATATCTTTTATCTCTTTATTGGCTATTAATTTGTAGTCAACTCTTTTCTCATTTGTATGAAATAATACTTTTGCATCTAGATCATTATTGATATTTATATTAAGAAGTGCACTGAGTTCAATGTTTTTAGGATTAAAATAGAGAGTACCGTTTAAGTTAATTTTTCTTTTAAAGTCCCTAAGTTCTATAATGTTCATATTTAAAAATTCAGATTCAAAATATATAGAGCTATTGATATGAAAATCTTGGGAGGAGGCTACTATAAAGCCTTTTTGTCCATCTTTGTATTTAAATGAAGCAGTAAGGTCATTGAATTTTATCTTATTAATAGATATATTTCCAAACCAGTTAGCAGCCAGAGAGAGACTTTTAAGATAACTATCTATCTCTTTATAATTAATCTCTGTTTTACCACTTGACTGTTTTTTATGTACTGAAATCTCTTTTATAGAAATATCTACTTTTTCATTCCATTTAATGTATAATTGCTTCACTTTAACATTTGGAATTGATATATCATCTATATATAAACCATTTTGTAAGATTATAAAAGTAGCAGTGAGCAGTAAAAAAATGAAAGATAAAAAACTAACAATTGTAAAGTATATTGCTGATATTGTAT
>CAYUNC010000135.1:0-3470 GCA_964445915.1 uncultured Arcobacter sp. | reverse complement strand
TGCCAACTTAGAAAAAGTCTCCTCAATCTTAGCTTTAGAAATAGGCTTAAGTATATATCCCTTAGCACCTTTTGTAATCGCATCTACTACAAGCTCTTGTTCCCCGTGAGATGTCATCATAATAATATTTGCATCTGGATATTCTTCTTTGATTGCTACAAGTGCATCTATCCCACTTTCTATCCCTTTTTTTGCTGGCATTGTTATATCCATTGTTACAATATCAGGTTTGTAAAATTTATACTTTTCTATAGCTTTATGCCCATCTTCTGCTTCTGCTACAACTTCATGACCAAGCTCAGTTAGTATCTTTTTTATTGTATGTCTCATAATCTTTTGGTCTTCTGCTACTAATACTTTTGCCATTTTAATCCTTTAAATTTATTATTGTACAAATCAAATTACCTTGAACTGTTTGAATCTCTTTTGATATATGACTATTTACTAATTTTAAACTTTCTAGTATTGAACTATCCATTGCAATTGGTTCACTTAAAACTAAATCTTTATACTCTACAGGAAACTTTGAAATTGCTAATCCTGCTACAATATTTACAACCTCATTTAGCAAAGAATTCAACATTTCTATTGTCTTATCTTCACTTTTCAAGTCAGGTAAAAATATATTATAAATATTATTTGTTAAATTTGCATCCATAGACACAATACAAAATAGATTCAAGTTACCTTTAAAACTAACAGTTGAAAAATTATCTTTGAAACAATCTCCATCAAAGTTTTTAGTATTTTTAACCTCTAAACTCATATCATTTTCAAGAAATGATTTAGATACATCTATTACACAATCTAAAATAACACTTTCATCACTTTGCTCTATCTCTTCTACTTGATTTGTTTGTTTATAAGGGATTGTGAAAATAAATGAAACACCAGAGCCTATTTTATTGACAATATTCACACTACCATCTAATTTCTCCAGCTCATACATAACAGCATCAAGACCAACACCTCTTCCTGACAATGTTGTTATATCTTCACTTGTACTAAAATCATTTGCAAATATTAGTTTTAGTATAGTTTGATTATCCATAGTTGATAATTCTTCTTGAGTAATTATCTTCTTTTCTAAAGCTTTATTAGCAAGTATGTTGGCATCTAAACCTTTACCATCATCTGATATTGTTAAGATTATATCATCATCAATTCTTTTATATTCACAAGTTATCAATCCATTAGCTAATTTATTTGATTGCTCTCTTTCCATACTATTTTCTATTCCATGGTCTATAGAGTTTCTAAAAATATGTACTAATGAATCAGTAAATGGCTTATAACAACTACTAACAAATAAATTCTCATCACCTATAATCTTTAGTGGTAATAGTTTTTTATCTAATTGAATAGCAAGTGTTTTTAACATATTAGGATACATCATCAACATATTTATAAAAGGTTGGTCAACCATACTTGATACACTATTTAATATATTACGAAGTTTCTCTTTATTCTCACCCCTACTTTTATTCATAAGTTTTACTATTTGTTCTTTTGCAAACTCTATTTTATCAGTCCGTACACTTACAGTTGATTTAGAATCTAAAAATCCTTCCCCTAAAACATCATCAATCATTTTTATATCACAAGCAAAAGCCATTTCAAGATTGAACTTTAATATCTCACTTATCTTTTTAATATCATGCTTATTATCTTTTATATGTGTTTCCAAATCAGCTTCAACTTGATGAATAGCTTCAGATAAATGTATCATCTCTTTTTGTGCAAAAAGTCCTTTATATGTATGTAGTTTTCTTCTTACTTGGGCAAGATTGTCTTCAAGATTATTTGTTGCATCTAGTATATTATATAAATCATCTAAGAAGTCTTGAAAATCATATTTTAAATCTATAGATTCTTGTTTGTTAGATGCAATTGCTATAATCATTTTTTGCACTTCTTGTTCGTGTATAATATCTTTTTCTAATTCTCTTTGCTTTGTTACATCTAACAATAAAACCAAACATTTATCATCTGGCAATAGTTTATATTTAATAGTAAATATATTTTTACCATGATAGTGTTCAGCAGGCAATAAAGACAATAATAACTCTCTAGTTAAACTAACATCAGATTTTAAAATTTCACTATATGAATAATCAAACAATGATTTTGCCTTACTGTCATTAGAAAATAGTAATTGGGATATATTTTTGTTTGTTATATCATCTTGAGATAATATCTCTAAACATCTTTTAGAATAACTTTCATTAACTTTCATATCTTTATCAAAAATCAAAAATCCGTCATCAATATTATCAAGCATAGTAGTGACTTGTGAATGAAGAACTTCCATCTCTTTTTTAAGTGTAATATTTTCTCTTATTGAAGCATATCCAATAATATTACCTGCTTTATCTTTTTGTGGTGTTATTGTTGCAGTAACCCAATATGAACCACCATCTTTTTTACGATTTAAAACATCTCCAACCCAAACTTTACCACTTTGAATAGTTGTCCATAAATCTTCAAAAGCTGATGCAGGCATATCAGGATGTCTTACTATATTATGTGATTGTCCTATTAACTCTTCATTTGAATATCCCGAAATAACTTCATAAGCATGACTAGCAAATATGATTTTACCTTCTAAATCTGTCATAGATGCTATTACATTATCGCCATATAAATTTAACAAATATTCATAATCTAAATTATCTAATGTTTTCATATAATTTCCTATTAACCATTCATTTCATAAAGTACAATAGATGTAGCAATCGCTGCATTTAAACTTGTAACCTCTTCATTAATATCAATCTTTAAAATTATATCAGACAAATCTAAAATATCTTGATTTACTCCATCACCTTCACTACCTATAACTATTGCAGATTTTTTAGGAAATAAATATTTTTTCAGACTAATTGCATCTTTTGAATTTGCTGTTGTAAGTATCTTATACTCTTTATCTTGAAGTTTAATCAAATCATCTTTTAATTGTGATGATTTATATACTTTTATATTAAATATATTTCCAGTAGAAACACGAATACATCTTCTTATAAAAGGCGAGCAAGTTTTTTCATCTATGATAATAGTGTCTATATTAAATGATGCACACGACCTAACTATTGAGCCAACATTTTCAGGAGATGTAAGTCCATTTAGAACTACAACATTTCCGATTATTTCATCAAAAGATATAAACTGTGGCTTATCAATAACTGCCATAAGTCCTTGATGGATTTTATGACCGACAATCTTTTTCATTATCTCATTGTTTCCTTCAAGTATTGGAAAATCTATATTGGCACAATACTCATTTATAAATGTGATATTTTCAGAAGTTGTAAATACTTTGTGAATTTTAATATTTTTATTTATTAACATTTTAAAAACATTTTTACTCTCTACTACAACATATTTTTCATCAAGCAAGGATTGTTTTAAAGATATAAATTCTTTAATTCGTGGGTCATTTATATCTGTAATTTCATTCATTTTAAAACCTA
>CAYUNC010000134.1:0-3509 GCA_964445915.1 uncultured Arcobacter sp. | reverse complement strand
TTCCCTGTAAGCTTTGATATTAGCTTTGCTTTTTGCTTAGGTGGTATTTGTAACTCTTCTATATCTTTTAGTGTAATTGGCTGAGTATTTGATGATGTTGCAGTACTATTGATAATAACTACCCATTCACCTTTTATAGTTGTTTGTTTTAGTTGCTTATGAATATCTTTTATTTGACCTTTGAAGCTTTGTTGATAGATTTTCGTTAACTCTTTTACTATAAAAACTTCTTTGGTTTCATCTATCTCTTCTATTTGTGCTAAAAGTTTCATCAGTCTATGTGGTGACTCATAAAGTATAGTGATATATTGACTTTCACAAATACTTTGTAATTGATTTTGTCTATCTTTTCCCTTATGTGGTAAAAAACCAAAAAATGTAAATTCTTTTTGCTCAAATCCACTCATAGCAAAAGCAGTCAAAACAGCATTTGCACCAGGGATTACATCATATTTTATATCATTTTCAATACAAAAATTTACCAAAAAAGCTCCAGGGTCACTGATACAAGGCATTCCTGCATCACTTACATAGGCTACTTTTTTTGATATTAATAATTCTTTATTTTCTAATGTTAAAAAATCTTTTTCATTATGAGAATGTACACTTTTAAATTCTTTGTTTGAAGTATCTATTTGAATATCTAATTTCGATGAAATTAGTTGAATAAGTCTTTTTGTAACTCTTGTATCTTCACACAAGATAAGTTCCACTTCCTTTAGAACTTCTAAGCTTCTTAGAGATAAGTCACTTAAGTTTCCTATAGGAGTTGGAACAAATGTAAGCATTTTAAATACTTACTATTTGATTTCGTATTTTGCTTTAAACTTCTCAATTCTACCAGCAGCATCAACAATTTTTTGCTCACCTGTGAAGAAAGGGTGACAAGCATTACAAATGTCTAGTCTCATAGTTTCAACATTTGATTTTGATTCAAATGTATTACCACAAGCACAACTAACAGCACAAACTTTATAATCTGGGTGTATGTCTTTTTTCATAGTTTTTCCTTTATAATTTTTATTGTAAAGAAAGGTCAAGTCTAGATGTTGCCCTTCAATATATTAATTTTAGTTCGGGATTATAAATGAATTTAGCTTAATAGTAAATAAAATAGATGTTTTAAGTGGTTTATAATAATAAATTTTATATCCTTTAGTATAAAATAATAAAATATGGAAGTAAAATGAAAGAAATAGTTGCGTTAGAACATTTAATTGAAGAAGAAGAGGCACAAATTGCGACTTCTAAACGACAATTATCAGAACATGAAGCAGGAGAAACTAAGCTAACGCTAATGAATCATGCTTCTACTGAAACTAGACTTGAAGTAACAACAGAACTTTTAGCAAAACATAAATTAATGCTAGCAGAATTAATGGCTCAGGATTTAGCTGTACTAGAAGAAAAAGAGCGTTTAAGAGATGCAACCATACGAAGAAATTACTACCACTATCAACCTACAAGAATGAAAAGAAATAAAGAGCATCCAAGTGATGTATTACTTGAAGCTGCTATGATTATTGATGAACTTCCAGAAGATGTTCAATTTGAAGATAGAGAATTAGTTGAAATTGCTACTAGGACTATTCATTTAAAATTACGAGAACATATTGAATTAAATAATGAGCTTGCTTTAATCACAAAAGATTTTGAAATTCTAATGAAGGATTTTGATATATCTAGTGTAGGTAGTTTAGCTTTATTAAAATTCCATATTCCTATTTTAGTACTTCAATTTTCAACTTTACACAAAAATATTTTGCAAGTTATAGATGATAAAGATTTACCAGCTTTTGGTGGCTTTCCTAAATTTCACGATTGGTGGGTTACTGAACTATGGCATAGTCATCAAGCATATTTTGCTTTAAATAAATGGAAATCTATTATTAAAAATTTATGTAATACAACTGAACAAAAAGAATCTTGGGAAAAGATATCTGATACTTGGTTATTTATGAAAAAGTTATTGACAAGTAAAGAGAATTTAGGGTTTGAATATAATTTAGCTTTTGATACACTTATCTATAATCATGTTACATTAGGTGAAGAGCTAAATGAAGATAATTTAAAATCTATGGAAAAAATTATTAAAGAGATAACGAAAAAAGAAAACTTCACTAGTTTTCCAGATGACCACAAAAGAACTACAGCTTATGTAGAGTTTAAAAGAAAAGAGTTAAACGAAGAAGATTAAATCTTCATCGTTGATACAATAATCCCATCACTATCAGCATATAAAGTATCTCCTGCTTTAAATAAAACACCACCAAAAGTTAAATCAATTTGTTGATTTGCTTCAGCTTTTTTTGTACTTTTATGAGGATAAGTACCTAATGCGAAAAGACCTACGGGAATTTGTAATGTTTCATGAGTATCTCGAACATAACCATTTATAACTATACCTGCCCAGTTATTTTCATAAGCATATTTCATAAGATTTTCACCTACAACTGCACAATAATTACCCTTAACATCAACAACACAAATACGATTTTCACCCTTTGTATCTCTTAAAAGTTCTACAAGTGCTGTATTATCTTCAAATAATTCCATTGTATAGATTTCGCCATGACACATAGCAACACCTCCAAATGATTTATAAAAGGGGTCTAGTACTTGAACTTGGTTATTATATTTATCACAAATATCTGCAGTATATGATTTCATTAAACTAAGTCACAACCCTTTTCACCAGCGATTATCTCGCCAATAACATAACCATCAGTTTTAGATAGTATCGCATCTACTTGAGATGGGTTTGCTACAAAAATCATACCAACACCCATATTAAATGCTCTGTACATTTCAGATTCTTCTACATGCTCACCCATTAATTGAAAAATAGGAAGAACTTGTACTTTGTCTTTTTGTACTACTGCTCTTAAATTATCAGGTAATACTCGTGGTAAATTTTCAACAATTCCACCACCAGTGATATGAGCTAAAGCATTGATATTTTCTTTACAATCTTTAAAATCTTTTACATAAATTCTAGTTGGCTCTAAAAGTGTATCTATTAAAGTACGACCATTAAAATCATCTTCAAATTTCATATCTAATTTATCTAAAAGTAATTTTCTAACTAATGAAAAACCATTTGAATGAACTCCAGAACTTGGAAGTGCGATTAATACATCACCAGCTTCAACTCTAGAAACTCTATCCATCTCATCTTTTTCAGCAATACCAACACAAAAACCAGCTAAATCAAAATCGCCCTCTTTGTACATACCTGGCATCTCAGCAGTTTCACCACCAATTAAAGCACACTCACTTCTGATACAACCCTCAGCAATACCTTTTACAACAGCTGTTGCTTCTTCAACTTCAAGCTTTGCAGTTGCATAATAATCAAGGAAAAATAATGGCTCACCAAAGTTACAAATTAAATCATTTGAACACATAGCAACTAAATCAATACCAACAGTATCAAATTTACCACTATCAATAGCTAATTTTAATTTTGTACCAACACCATCAGTTCCAGCTAAAATAACTGGTTTTTT
>CAYUNC010000133.1:0-3542 GCA_964445915.1 uncultured Arcobacter sp. | reverse complement strand
CCATCTACCCAGATAGTATGACCAGCATTATGACCACCTTGGCTTCTACAAACCATGTCATATTCTTGTGCTAGTTTATCAACTATTTTACCTTTTCCTTCATCTCCCCATTGTATTCCAACTATTACATCTGCTTTGTTCAAAATATCACTCCAAAAAATTTTCTCTATTATTTATGCATTATAGTTAAAATTTAGTTATGACCTACTTAAGACAAAATACTGTAAATGAAAATATTATTAGTTATATCTTTTCAATTAATTGTTCAGGTAACAATCCTAAACTCTCTTCTAAAAGTTTTGTATCTCCATGTTGAACAAAAATATCTTCATATTCAAATGAAGTTACTTTTATATTATTGATATTTTCACTTGCCAAAAACTCTAAAATCGCACTAGCAACTCCACCCTCTTTTTGAGAGTCACTAAATACAAACCATTCTTGATAATTCTTAGATAATTCCCTTAAAAGTTCTTTATCTAACGGCTTCACAAATCTTAAATCTACAATTGTAATATCTTCATCTAATAACTCTTCAGTAGCAACTGCACGACTTACCCCTGCACCATATCCAATAAATAGTTTTTTATCTTCAGCACTTTTTAGAATTTCTGCTTTTCCTAGTTTAAAGGGTGTTGATTCAAATGGTAATTTATCAAAAGCACCTCTTGGATATCTAATAGCACAAGGACTTGGAAGTTCATAAGCAAACTCAACTCCATATTCTAAAGTTTTAGTATCTCGTGGAGCAAATAGAGTCATATTTGGTATAAATCTTAAATAACTAATATCAAAAGTTCCATGATGAGTTTCACCATCAGCTCCAACTATTCCAGCTCTATCAATAGCAAAAGTAACTGGCAAGTTCATTAAACATACATCATGAACTATCTGGTCAAAACCTCTTTGTAAAAATGTAGAATAAATTGTTACAAATGGGTTAAATCCCTCTTTTGCCATAGCAGCCATAGAAGTAACAGCATGTTGTTCAGCAATAGCGACATCCCAAAATCTATTTGGAAACTCTTCTATTAATTTATCCATACCAGTACCACTTGGCATCGCAGCAGTAACTCCAACTACATTTTTCTTGTTTCTAGCAAGTGTCAAAAGTGCATCACTATAAACATTTGTTGCAGCTTTTGCTCTATTTGGTTTATTTTTAAACTCACCAGTATCAATATTAAAAGGTCCAACTCCATGCCAATGTTCATGATGTCCTTCTGCTATTTCATAACCCTTACCTTTTGTTGTTTTTGCATGAACAATTACAGGTTTTCCTAGATTTTTTGCTAAATTTAATACTTCAACTATCTCTTCTATATTATGTCCATCAATAGGTCCTATATAATCTATCCCCATCTCTTCAAAAATAATCCCTGGAGTAATAAGCTTCATACTCTCTTCAATTCTTTTTGCTATATAATCAGTACCTTCAGGCATATAATTATCAACAATATGTTGTACTTTATCTCTAAAACCTTGATAAAATTTACCAGCAAGAAGTTTACTTAGATGTTTTGACATAGCCCCAATTGGTCTTGCTATTGACATCTCATTATCATTTAATACAATCACAACAGGAAGTTTTAAATCTCCAAGTTCATTTAATGCTTCATAAATCATACCAGAAGTCATAGAACCATCACCAATCATAACAACAGGAACTCTATTTTCCCCTTTTAGTGCGATTGCTTTAGCAGCACCAACTGCAAGAGAAATAGAAGTAGAACTATGCCCAGCTACAAAATAATCAAACTCACTCTCTTTTGGTTTTGTAAATCCACTTAATCCACCAAATTGTCGTAAAGTTTTAAACTCTTTCCATCTTCCAGTTAGAAGTTTATGTGGGTATGACTGATGAGAAACATCAAAAATAAAAGGGTCTTTATTCACATCAAATACTTTATGCATACCAATAGTTAATTCAACAGCACCAAGTGTTGAGCTAAAGTGTCCACCATTTTTTGATACAACTTCTATAATTCTATCTCGTATATCTTGTGCTAATACTTCTAAATCTTCTTTTGTTTTATCTTTAACATTCATCATTTTAAATCCACTTCCCAAAAAAATTCTACCCATTGTGTTGCTTCTCGAACCTTAAAATCAGGCTGTATAAGAGCATCTTTTTTATAAAACAAAGTTGCTATTTTAAACTCACAATATAAATATTTCTTTTCTAATATTTTTTTTATCTCTATAATAGTTTCTCCACTATCAACAATATCATCTACTAAAACTACTTTTTTTAAACCTTTTAAATCAGGTATATTTGTTATATCAAAAGTATTTAATTTCTTTGTATCATCATAATGAATAGAATTTATTGTATATAAATTATTTGTATCAAGTCCAAGGGCAAGCATATGCCCAAGAGTCATTCCACCACGAGCAATAGAAACTAAAGCATCAGGATTATAGTTTTTTAATTGAGGCAACAAAACCTTACAATCTTCTACACAATTTTCATAACTATAATACATTTTATTCATCTATAAAACTGAATTCAAAATTTCAAATACTCTTGTATTTTGCTCTTGTGTTCCAATAGTAATTCGTAAAGCATTAAATCCATATCCAGTCATATCTCTTACAATTACACCTTTTTCAAGAAGCTTTTGAGCTATCTGCTTTGAGTTGTAACCATCTATATACATCGTAATAAAATTCGTATAACTAGGAATATATTTAAAGTTTTTACTATTTGCATATTCTTCATATCGCTTCATCTGCTCAAAGTTTTTAACAATACAATCATTTACAAACTCTTCATCTTTTAGTGCTTCAATTGCACTTGCTAATGTTGGAGTTGTGATATTAAATGGTGGTCTTAATTTAAAAAGATTATTTATAATCTCAGGTTGTGCTATACCATATCCAACTCTCATACCACCAAGGGCATAAGCTTTTGAAAAAGTTCCAAGATAGATTGTATTTGGATATTTAGCTATTACATCACTAGGATTTATAGCTTTTGCACCATCTTTATAAGTTGCGAACTCTTGATAAGCACCATCAAGAACCACTAAAGTATTTTCATCAACCTCATCTAAAAAGTTATATACATCTTTAGCATCTAAACATTCACCCAAAGGATTGTTAGGTAAACATAGAAAAATAATATCAGCACCTTGCGATTTATAAATCTCTCTAAATTCATCTAAATTATGTTGGTCACTTGGAGTCTTTAAAATAGTAGCACCAGTTTGTTTTCCATAAATCTCATACATAGCAAAAGTTGTTTTTGCCATAAGAATTTTAGAGTTACTATCACATTTAGCATGAACACAAAACTCAATCACTTGGTCACTACCTGCACCAATAATTACATTATTTTCATCTACACTAAATTTAGTTGCTAACGCCTCTTTTAATTCATACATACTATCATCAGGATATACAAAAGCATTTTTAGCAACCTCTTCAAGTTTTGCTACAACTTTTGGACTTGTTCCATAAGGATTTTCATTTGAAGCAAGTTTGATTATATCTTTAGGGTTTACTCCATATTCACGAACTACAAGCTCGATTGGTTTCCC
>CAYUNC010000132.1:0-3631 GCA_964445915.1 uncultured Arcobacter sp. | reverse complement strand
GCTTCTATCATACGATTTGCAACTATTGGGTGTGCTTCTGTTGTATTTGAGCCAATTACAAGCATAAATTCTGTCTTATAAATATCATCATAAGGATTTGTAGCAGCACCTTCTCCAATAGTAGCTTTCATACCATTTAAACTTGGAGCATGACAAACTCTAGCACAGTTATCTACATTTGGTGATTCCATAGTTTCTCTTACAAACTTTTGAAATAAAAATCCACTTTCACAGCTAGTCCTAGCTCCTCCAGTTGCTCCAAAAGAGTGTCGTCCAAAGTCATACTTAACTTCACTAAGTTTCCAAGCACTTAAACTTGTAGCAAACTCATAACTTGCTTCATACCAAGTATCATCAATAGATTTTAAAGTGTGACTTCTTGCTTTTAGTTCTCTAGGCATAGTTTCAAAGTTTTTTTCTATAAAACTTTTTTTAACTCTTGCATTTCTAATTCTTTCATCAGAATCTACAAAATCAAAACCAACTTTACCTTTTATACAAAGTTTTCCTTGACTTACATAGCCATCTGCTTGAGCATAAATTTTTTGTATTTTATTATTTTCAACGACTGCTGTTATATCACAACCTACACCACAATAAGTACATACTGAACTAATTTCATGAATCATAATTTTTCTCTTTTGTTAAATTTATGGTTTATTATACCTAAACTCCAGCCATTTGCATTAGTTGCGATTGGTGATCTGCGATTAATGGATCGATAACTTCACTTAGTAGTCCGTCATTCATAATAGCATCTAATCGGTATAGTGTTAAGTTTATTCTATGGTCAGAGATTCGACCTTGTGGGTAGTTGTAAGTTCTTATACGCGCACTTCTATCTCCAGAACCAACTTGTGCTTTTCTATCAGCACCTTCTGATTCCATTCTCTCTTGTTCTTGTAAATCATAAAGTCTAGCTTTTAAAACTTTCATAGCTTTTTCTCTATTTTTATGTTGAGATTTTTGATCTTGATTTGTTACAACAAGTCCTGTAGGTAAATGTGTAATTCTAATAGCACTATCTGTTGTATTTACAGATTGTCCACCACATCCAGATGCTCTCATAGTATCTATTTTTAAATCTTCTGTTTTAATCTCTATTTCTATATCATCAACTTCAGGAATAATAGCAACAGTAATAGCACTTGTATGAACTCTACCTTGTGTTTCAGTTGCTGGAACTCTTTGAACTCTGTGAACACCTGATTCAAATTTTAGTTTACTATAAACAGACTCGCCTTTAATTAAGACAACCATCTCTTTAAATCCACCAGCTTCACTTTCATTACTATTCATAATTTCAGTTTTCCAACCTTCATTTTCAGCAAATTTCATATATGTTTTAAATAAATCAGCCACAAATAAGCCAGCTTCATCTCCACCTGCTCCTGCTCTTAATTCTACATAAATATTTTTATCATCATTAGGGTCAGTTGGTAGTAAAAGAATTTTAATCTCTTCTTCTAATTCTGGTTTTCTTTTTTCTAACTCTTTTAATTCTTCTTTAGCTAATTCACCTAAATCTTCATCACTTAAAAGTTCTTTATTTTCTACAATACCTTCAATAATATCATTGTATTCACGAGCAGCTGCAACAACTTTTTTTATTCCTGATTGTTCTCTTGAAAGTTCAGTCATTCTTTTAATATTGCTTAATGTATCTGGTTGGATTAGTAATTCATTGATTTCTTCAAATCTATCAATAAATTTTTGTAGTTTTTCTTGTAACATTGAAGTACCTAATTAGTTAATTTGGTGAGAGTTAAAATACTCTCAAGTTAATACTTGAAAATATTTTAAATAAAAGTTATATTGCGTTTACTTTAATTTGTAATCTACTAACTTTTCTAGCAGCAGTTTCTTTTTTAAGAATCTTTTTACTTACACAGTGGTGTAAATATTTATTTACCTCTTTCATTGCTTCTGTTGCAGCTTTTTTATCTGCAGCTTCTACAGCTGTTAATACTGCTTTAACGATATTCTTAATTCTAGTTTTATAGAATCTGTTTCTTTCTGTTCTAACGATTGTTTGTCTTGCTCTTTTTGCAGCTTGTTTATGATTTGCCATAGCTTTATCATCCTTGTTCATAAAATTTTAAGTTTGGAATAATACTTAAAAATGTCTTAAACTTAGCTTGGAGTTCTTGTGATGATTAGATTATTTTTCATTATTTGAGGTAGGTTTTGAGTATAAATAAAAATTTGATTCACCATAAGTATTTGCATAAGGTTTAACTTGGGCTATTTTTGTTGTCAATAATGTCTTTATACTAACTACCTTACCAACTTTTATACCTTTATAAAAGATATTGTCCATTCCACTTGTAATCACCTCATCGCCTACTTTTATATCTTGCCAAATTGGGATATATTTTATTGTAATATTTTCTTTATTATATTGACCATGTGTTATTCCTGGTGCTAAATTCTCACCTATATATACAGCATAATTTGCTTTTTTATTGTGATTTAATAAACCAATATATTTTGAATCTTCGTATATAACTATACCTGCACTATAACCATCTTTTGTGATAAGTGCAGATATATTTGTAGTATTTGTATTTACATCCAAAGAGACTTTAGAGAAGTCACTAAAATTAAGATAAGATATTACTTTTGTCTTTATATATTCATTATTATTTTCTAGAGGAATATCTTTATTATTTTTTAAATATAATAGTTTATATTTCTCATTTTGAGAAACTTTTATTTTGAGTTTTTTTATTCTATCTGCTTGTTCTGTATGAGTGGAAATATAATTTTGGAAATTTACTAACATAGATACATAAGAAGTTTGGATATTTATATTTAATATTGATAACTTATTTAAAATAGTTTTATCAACATTAAATATGTAGGCTATAAAAATCAGTACTAAACTAAAAGTGAAAAAAAACTTTTTACTCATTTGAAATAAGTCTTAAAAGGTTCTCCTCATCTAAAACTTTACTTGTACCATAAGCAACAGCTAAAAGTGGTTCATCAGCTACTCTTACTGGAAGTTTTACTTCAGAAGCTATATAGTGGTCAATACCTCTAATTAAAGCACCTCCACCAGTTAAAACAATTCCATTATCAACAACATCTCCAGCTAAATCAGGTGGCATCTCTTCTAGTACTTGTCTTACTGCTAATGACATCTCTTTTAATGGTTCTTTTAAAGCTGCTCTTACACCTTCACTATCAAGTTCTATAGTTGAAAGAAGTCCACTACTATCTCTACCTTTTACTTTAATAACAAGGTCTTTTGATAATTTAATAGCAGTACCAATTTCTATTTTAATATTTTCGGCTGTTCTCTCTCCAATAAAAAGATTGAAGTTTTGTCTTACATAATCAATAATTGATCTATCAAATCTATCTCCAGCAATTTTAATAGATTTACTAATAACCAATCCACCAAGAGAAGTAACACCAATTTCAGTTGTACCACCACCAATATCAACTACAACATAACCATCAGGACTACTAACAGGAATACCAGCTCCAATAGCTGCTGCCATTGGTTCTTCTACAAGATAAACTTCTCTAGCCCCTGCACTAATTGCAGATTCTTTTACGGCTTTTCTCTCAACTTGTGTAATACCATGAGGAATACAAATAATAATTCTAGGTCTTAAAAAAG